>JAYVJH010000001.1:0-6567 GCA_043769455.1 Runella sp.
AAATTGGAATTGGAAGAAGAAAATAACAGAGTTTTGGAGTTGAAAAAAATAGACTTGGAACATCAGGTAACAGAACGAACAGCCGAACTTACCAAACAAAAAGAAGAACTACAACAAGCCTTAGAAACCCTCAAAGCTACGCAAGCACAACTTATTCAGTCAGAAAAATTAGCGAGTTTAGGCGAACTGACGGCGGGCATTGCTCACGAGATTCAGAATCCGTTGAACTTTGTTACTAATTTTTCGGAATTGAATATTGATCTGGTAAAAGACTTGCAGGAAGTAATCAGTCGGAAAGGTATAGCGGCAACAAGCGAAGAAGGCGAAATAATAAATGACTTAATAAAAAATCAAGAAAAAATAAACTACCACGGTAAGCGAGCCAGTAGTATCGTTAAGGGAATGTTGGAACACTCTCGCAGCAGCACAGGCCAAAAAGAACTCATTGACATCAACAAACTGGCCGATGAATATTTGCGATTAAGTTATCACGGGTTAAGAGCCAAAAATAGTAATTTTAATGCCGATTTTGAGCTAATTGCCGAGCCATATCTACCGCTTGTCAATGGCGTTCCGCAAGATATTGGGCGTGTGCTGCTCAATCTGATAAACAATGCCTTTCAGGCCGTGCAAGGCAGTACCAACATCAGCAAGCCAAAGATTACGGTAAGTACCAACTATGTCGGTGGCCACATTGTCGTAAAAGTGCAAGACAATGGCCCAGGAATGTCGGAAGCAATAAAAGCCAAGATTTTTCAGCCTTTTTTTACAACTAAGCCCAGCGGTGAGGGTACGGGACTGGGGTTGAGTTTGAGTTATGACATTGTAACCAAAGGCCACGGCGGAACGATAGACGTAGAAAGTACAGAAGGCGAAAAAACGATTTTTACTGTCAAATTACCGATATAATGAATTTTGAAAAATTTGCTTCGTTTTGAGGAAATATGTAACTTCGTTTCTAAATCATTTAATCAACTATCGATATGTCAGTAGCCGAAATATTAGATACGGCCAGAGGCTTAGATATAACTAAATTTGAACACCTATTTAGTGAGTTGTCAGCTATTAGAATCCAAAAAAGCAAGCTACCAATGCTTAATGGAGTTGAATCTCAACTTTTAACAAAAATCAATTATCTGTTTGACGAAAAAAAGTGGGAACGACTGAAATACCTTGATTGGAAGTCAGAATTTGAGGTTTTGTCTAAAAAAGAAGAATCAGAATTATTGAAATTAGCTGAAAGTTATGAAAATTACAGTGTCGAAAAATTGAAATGTATTGCTCAATTAGCCGAGATTCGACAAATTTCGATTGATAAATTGATGGAAAATTTAGGTATAACCCACAAGATTTATGCCTAAAAATAATATCTCTCAACCATGGAAAGAATCCTTGGCTTTGAGGGCTTTCAAATGCTGTGAATATTGTAAAAGTCAAGACAAATACTCCCCAACAGCATTTACCATTGACCATGTGATACCCGAAAGTTTAGATGGAACTACAGATTTTGAGAACCTCGCTTATGCTTGTTTTCTTTGTAATCGTTTGAAGTCTAACAAGTTTAAGGTTTTTGATGGTGTTACAGAAAAATGGGTTCGATTGTTCAATCCTCGTAAAGACATTTGGAAAGAACATTTCGTTTGGAACAATACTGCAACCAATATCATCGGCATTAGTACAGTTGGTCGCTGTACAGTGAACGAACTTAGACTTAATCGGGACAAATTAGTAGAGTATCGAAACTGTATAATCCAATTTGGAAAACATCCACCAGAAAAATAAACCCAGTCCAACCATGAAACAACTCACATTTACGCTTTTATTGATTTTGTCTATCAATACTTTTGCCCAGAAAAAAACAAAAAAAGTCGTAAAAAACGACACTACCCAAGCCAAAAAACACCTTGGGCCACTTTTTAAGAGCGACAGTGTTTTGGCGTTTGTGATTGTGGCCGATATGAAGCCTTTGCTCAAAGACAGAGGCGATAAAACAACCGACCATTTGGCAGTACTAAAATATGCTCGCAAAAAAAAAGGAACGATTGAGATTCCTATTAAAATAAAAGCGCGGGGTAATTTTAGACGACAGGCCGCCAACTGTATCTTTCCGCCTTTGTTGATTGATATTGCCAAACAAAAAAAGAAAAACTCTGTTTTTGACTACCAAAATAAACTCAAACTCGTTACACATTGCATCAACGAAGACTATATTTTTCAAGAACAGTTGGTGTATAAAATCTATAATCTACTGACAGATTTGAGTTTTAGGTCTAGATTGGCGAAAGTAACATATCAAGACTCGGCAGCCAAACGACCGACCGAAACCAAGATGGCTTTTTTGGTTGAAGACGAAACTGATTTGGCAAAAAGAAACAACTTGAAAATATACAACTTCAAGCAACTGCGTTCAGAAATGTTAGATACCGTGGTTATGGCAAAGCTATCAGTTTTTGAATATTTGATTGGCAATACTGACTGGTCAGTACCGTTTTTGCACAATATTAGACTACTCACAGACAGCATTCATGCACCGATTCCCGTTCCTTACGACTTTGACCATTCGGGTATTGTAGCCGCCAAATACGCCATGCCGTCTGAGGGTTTGCCTATTGCTACCGTCAGGCAGCGGTTGTATCGGGGTATTGCCTATCCGTTGCCAGTTTTCGAGCAGGTTTTTGCTCAGTTCAGGGCTTTGCGGCCACAGATATATGCACTTTACGAAAACAACGCCACGCTACAGCCCAACTATATCAAGAAAACGATTAAATATTTGGACGAATTTTATGCCGTCATCAACGACCCAAAGGCCGTCAAGCGTGAGTTTATAGAGGTTGGTACTCAAAACGAAGCTGGGGGAGTGGTTATCAAGGGTTTAAATTAACCCAAAAAGTACCAAAAAATAAGCCGTAATGACAACAGGGAAACCAATCATGAAGACAACATAAGCGATTTTGAGTAGTCTGTATTTTCTGTCCAATACTCTGCCTTGGGCATAAATATTAGATGTCATTTGGTCTCTGAGCGCTACTTTGTCTTTGATGAGAGCATGAATCGCAGTTTTGTACTCGTCCAATGATAACTTGGTATAATGCCCAAAAAACAACAAATTCATTTCTTCGACAGATAATTTTTTGCGAGCTTTGACCGATGGCTTTGTGGCAATAATGGCAAAAACAATAGTCAGCAAACAAGTGATTATGAGTAGTGCAGTTGGTAAAATAAGTTTTTGATTGTCTGAAAAGCCCTTGACCGAAAAAGAAACAATAATTGAGATAATAATAGAATTGACAGAAATCATGAGACCAGCTTTTTGGTCGGCCATATTACTAAGCTGAATGTGGTTGGCGAGGGTAGTCCTAAACATGGTTTCGATGCTGCGGCTTTCGTCTTTTTTCTTTTTTGACTTTTTGATTTTTTCGTTCTTTGGTTCTAATTCTTCCATGGCTACTGTTGTGTTTTAAAATGGGTTATCTATGAAGATTGAGTTACAAAGTTATTGTTTTTCCGTAATCCGCCAATAAATCGGTATTTTTATTGTCAATAAATAAAATCTATGAAAAAATTGCTAATTCTGTTCCTGTCAGTTTCGTTAGTTGCAAAGTTCAATGTTCTTTTTGCTCAAAAAAGTAATATTGTTGTCATTGATAGTTTGCCGACTGACTTAGAAAAAGGTTGGAAGTGGCACTCGGGCGATAGTGAAACGTACGCTCGACCAGACTTTGACGATAGCCAGTGGCAAGCCATTGACCCATCACAGGCCATCGGCCAACTTAAACAAATAACCAAAGCACAGATTGGTTGGCTGAGGCTTACCGTCAAGCCCGACTCGACGCTGGTCGGAAAAATATTGTATTTTTATGTAATGCAGTCGGGTGCATCAGAGATTTATATTGATGGTCAGCTACTTACAAAGTTGGGGGTAGTGAGCAAAGACCCTCTAAAAGAACAGGTACATTCGTCAGTGCTGGGTACGCCTACTTTTTTTAGTTTTAAAACCAATCGGCAGCAAGTGATAGCCGTCAGGTATTCGTTCTCGAAAGGCAATACGATTTGGCCTTTGGGCTTAAACGGCAACCGCCCTGCTTTTACTGTTCGTATCAACAAAACTGATGGGCTGATTGACAAGATTTTAGACTACGTGTCGCACTCAACGGCCTACAACGGGTTTTTGTTGGCATTGTTTCTGACAATGGCCATGCTACATTATATTTTGTTTCTCTACAACCGCAACAAGACCATCAACAGGACTTTTGCCCTTACTTTACTATTTGCGGCTTTACACTTTTTGGTGGGTATGCTTGGCGATAACACTAAAAATATGCTACATACCGAACTTTACAGGGCTGCCTATGTAGTGTCTATTGTTATTTATTTGAATATGTTGGTTTATACCGTCGTCAAATATCTTGACCAAAAAACAACTATTATTTATTGTATTTTTGCTTCCTCTCTATTTATGGCTGCCCTTCTATCGGTAACTTTTAAGTGGCCTTGGTTGGGTTATGTTTATTATTCGATGTGTTTTTTGTTGTTGGGCGAGGCTGTTCGGATTGGTTTTAAGGCTAAAAAAATAGGCAATAAAGATGCCAATGTACTTTTAGTGTCGTTTGGGTTGTTGATTGTATTGTTTTTGGTCAGACTGTTACTCATCAAAAACGTCATCAGTTCTGAGGCTATTCCATATCTATCCAACTATTTAATGGCTTCGTTTTATATCTGCACGGCAGCGACTTTGTCTATTTTATTGGCCAAAAACAACGCTATAAATGAAATTGCGTTACAGAAAAAAATTGTTGAAATAGAAGCCCTATCGACAGAAAAACAACATTTGCTTGCTACCCAAAACCAAACACTCGAACGCCAAGTAGCCGAGCGCACGGCAGCACTCAACGAGTCGCTGTCTGACCTAAAAGCCACACAAGCACAACTCATACAGTCAGAAAAATTAGCGAGTTTGGGCGAACTCACGGCGGGAATTGCTCACGAGATTCAGAACCCGTTGAACTTTGTTACTAATTTTTCGGAATTGAGTATTGATTTGGCAAAAGAATTACAAGACGAGTTAAGCAATAAAGGAACAGAATCAGAGAGTTTGGTAGCGGAATTGATAACTGACTTGATTGAAAACCAAGAAAAAATAAACTTTCATGGCAAACGAGTCAGTAGCATTGTCAAAGGAATGTTGGAACACTCTCGCAACAATTCAGGGCAAAAAGAATGGACAGACATCGGCCAACTGGCCAATGAATACCTGCGGCTGAGTTATCATGGTTTGAGGGCCAAGAACAATGATTTTAATGCTGACTTTGAACTAATACTCGAGCCAAATTTACCTAAAATCAATGTCGTATCGCAAGATATTAGCCGTGTGTTGCTCAATTTGATAAACAACGCTTTCCAGAGCCAAGCACTACCACAGCCTGTTGCCGATGGCCTCAAACACCATAAAGTAATTGTAGAAATAAAAACATTATTATCGCCAGACTTAAAGACAAACTTGGCTATTTTGATTTCAGATAATGGCTCGGGCATGTCGGCAGCTACTAAGGCCAAAATATTTCAGCCTTTTTTTACAACCAAACCAACAGGAGAAGGTACAGGTTTGGGATTGAGTTTGGCTTACGATATTATTACAAAAGGCCACGGCGGTACTATTGGCTGTGAAAGCGTTGAAGGAAAAGGTACAATATTTACAGTAACATTGCCAACATACAACCCATGAAAACACGTATAACTTGGTCATTTATAGTTGTTCTGCTCTGTTTTTGGGTTGGAACTGTGCCGCTGTATGCTCAAAAATCATTATCAGTTTTGGAGCGAGACCTCAAAGCATATACCAAAAATGATTCGGTTAAGGTAAATATGCTGAATGATTTTGCAAGACGAATTTTGTTTAATAATATCGATAAATCTGTAAAAGCCATAGAGGAGGCTCTCACGTTGGCCAGACAAATCAATTATCCAAGTGGTGAGGCGTATGCACTTCGGAACAAGGCGATTGTTCAACAAAATTATAGAAACCCTGAAGCGTTGGAGTCTATGGGGCAAGCTGCCGAAATTTTTGAACGGATAAATGACAAAAAAGGACTGATTGCGGTGCTGAGTAGTATGGGTTGGGCGTATCAGAATCAGGGCGATTATCCTAAGGCGATTGATTTTCATTACAAAGCGTTGTTGATTGCTGAAAATGAAAACATTGAAAAAGAAAAAATCAAGATTATGTCCACAATCGGCTATGTGTTCGTGCAACTCGGCGACTACAACAAGGCCAATAAATACCTGTCTCCGCTGTATCAGAAAGCTCTACTTCTCAAAAACGATGACTTGACAAGTAATGTTTGTAGGACTTTGGGCGAATATTATACCAAAACCAAGCAATATTCGCTGGCTATCTCTAATTTTGAAAAGGCAAAAATCATAGAAAAACGGCTTGAAAATCAGACAGGTATGGCTACCTTAGAATTGAATATTGCCAATGTGATGGCTCGAATTGACAGATGTCAAGAAGCGAGCGTCATGGCCAATAGAGCAATAGCGCAGCTTACCAAATTGGACCAAATTGGCGAA
>JAYVJH010000002.1:0-8144 GCA_043769455.1 Runella sp.
GAAGACGATGCTGACCCCGTTTTGTTTGGGGTGAAGCAAGTTTTTGACCTGGCACTCACCAAACAATTAGCCGCTGGACAGCCAACTACGGTGAAACAAGGCGATAAAGTGAAATTTACAATCACGATAATAAACCAAGGTACGCTCAACGCATCGGCCATTAAAGTAAGTGATTACGTGCCGTATGGCATGACTTTTGTCCCAACCGACAACCCAAATTGGGGGGTAGGAGCAGTGCCAACGGCTACCATCGCCACTTTGGCCAAAGGTGCAAGTACAAGCATTGACATTACGCTAACGGTGAATGCCAATTTCAAAGGACTTATTTTGGTAAACCGTGCAGAAGTATCAGATGCCAAAGACGGGGCGGGAAATGCCGTTACCGATATTGACAGTAAACCTGATGCCAACCCCGCCAACGATGCGGGTGGAAACGAAAACTCTGCCGCTGACGGGGCAATAACTGGAAACGGAACGGGCGCACCAAATAGCAATGATGCCGCTACTGACGAAGACGATGCTGACCCCGCGTCTGTAAACGTAGTGCCGATTTTTGACATGGCCATTCGTAAAAACTTGGTGAGTACCAGCGTAATACGCCCGGGCAGTACTGTTGTTTACGAAGTTGTGGTTTTCAATCAGGGCAACGTGCCTGCCTACAATGTGGAGGTGATAGATTACCTGCCAACGGGTGTGAGTGTGATACCTGGCAACGGCTGGACAATTAATAGAACCAACGTGGTGCAAACCGTTCCTGGCCCAATCGCCCCAAATACCAGTGTCGTATTGACTTTGATTGTGCAGGTGAACGCTAATTTTGCGGGTACTAATCTGACAAATACGGTAGAAATTACGAAAGCCGACGACGACACAAACCCAACCAATACGCCACCAACCGACGTGGACTCAACGCCCGACAATAACCCAAACAATGATTTGCCTGGCGAAGACGACACCGATACCGAAACAACCCCTATATTTAAAGACCCTTTGCCAACACCTATTTTTGATTTGGCCCTGACCAAAAAAGTAGTGGGCAGCGGGCCATTTACCGCAGGAGGAACGGTAAGTTATGAATTAGCTATTCTGAACCAGGGTAGCGTACCAGCCTTCAATGTAGAGCTAACCGACTATATTCCAGCGGGTATGACGCTCGTGGCTGGTAACGGTTGGACTATGACTGGGAATACCGCCAAACAAACTTTTGCGGGGCCAGTTCCCGTGGGCGGTGGCATAAAAGCGTTGATTGTGATGAAGATAAACGACAACTTTACGGGCAATCGACTTTTAAATTCAGCCGAAATTAGTAAAGCTGATAACGACCAAGACAATACAAATACGCCTCCAACGGACATTGATTCAACACCTAATAATGGACTGAATAATGACATAACGGAAGAAGACGACAACGACAGCGAGCCGATTGAGTTGTTTCCTGCGCCCGCGCCAAGTACATTTGATTTAGCGATTGTCAAGAAGCACATCGGGGCAAGTCCTTTCACAGTTGGCGACACAGTGACGTTTGGTTTGACGGTGATGAACCAAGGCACACTACCAGCGTTCAACGTAGAACTAACCGACTACACACCAGCGGGATTGACTTTGGTAGATGCCACTTGGACAGCTTCGGGCGGCACTGCTACCCAAACCATCGCGGGGCCGATAGCAGCGGGGGTAAGCGTAGCCACGACAATTAGGTTCAGAATAAATCCTGATTTTACGGGCAAATCGCTGACCAACGAAGTAGAAATCAGCAAGGCCGACGACGACACCAACCCCACCAACACCCCACCCGTGGACGTGGACGGTATTTTGGATAACATTCAAACCAACAACGGCACGGCCAAAGACGACGTAACCAACGAAAGCAACACCACCAACGCCAGCAATGACTTGGACAATGCTGACATTGACCGCATTGATGTATTGCAAATCAAAAAAATATTTGACTTAGCGATTCGCAAAAACTTGGTTGGTGCAGGGCCATTCAAAGCGGGCGATACTGTTCCTTACGAGATAACAGTATTCAACCAAGGCAACGTGGCAGCTTTCAACGTAGAAGTAACCGACTACATTCCTACGGGCATGAGTTTGGTAACGGGCAACGGTTGGGCGACATCTGGCAGCAATGCCATACAAACGCTGGCGGGACCGATTGCCCCAAATAGCAGCGTGATAGTGCCAATTACGCTAAAAATAGATGCAGGTTTTGTAGGTACAAACTTGACGAACGTAGTAGAAATTACTAAGGCCGATGATGATACCAACCCAACCAACACGCCACCAACCGACATAGACAGCACCCCAGGCGATAAAGCACCAGCTCAGGACGACATTGACCAAGTGCCAATACCGTTTGACCTCGGCACGCCAGCAACAACACCCGTGTTTGATTTGGCATTGACTAAAAAGGCAGTGGGTAGCGGACCATTTACAGCGGGTAGTTTGGTAACTTATGAGATTGTGGTCTTGAACCAAGGAAACGTAGCGGCCTTTAATGTGGAAGTAACTGACAGAATACCAGCGGGTATGACACTCGTGGCGGGCAACGGCTGGGTAGCTTCGGGCAGTAATGCAACACGGACTTTTGCTGGGCCAGTACCAGTGGGCGGTGGACTCAATGCCTTGATGGTATTGAAGATAAACGACAACTTTATGGGCAGCAGGCTCGTGAACTCAGCCGAGATAACCAAAGCCGACAACGATACCAACCCCAACAACACACCGCCGACCGACCGCGACAGCACCCCGGGCAACGATGTGGCTTCGGAAGACGACCAAGATAAGGACATTATAGAGATTACACCAAAACCAGCGCCAAGCACATTTGATTTGGCGATTGTCAAAAAACACATTGGGGCGAGTCCTTACACAGTTGGCGACACGGTAACGTTTAGCTTGACAGTGATGAATCAAGGTAGTGTACCAGCGTTCAACGTGGAACTAACCGACTACACACCAGCGGGATTGACTTTGGTAGATGCCACTTGGACGGCTTCGGGCGGCAATGCTGCCAAAACCATCGCAGGGCCAATAGCAGCGGGGGCAAGCATGGCCACGACAATTAGGTTCAGAATAAATCCTGATTTTACAGGCAAATCGCTGACCAACGAAGTAGAAATCAGCAAGGCCGACGACGACACCAACCCCGCCAACACGCCACCAGTGGATGTGGACGGCATTTTGGATAACATTCAAACCAACAACGGCACGGCCAAAGACGACGTAACCAACGAAAGCAACACCACCAACGCCAGCAATGACTTAGACAATGCCGACATTGACCGCATTGATGTATTGCAAATCAAAAAGGTATTTGACTTAGCGATTCGTAAAAACTTGGTTGGTGCAGGGCCATTCAAAGCGGGCGATACTGTTCCTTACGAGATAACAGTATTCAACCAAGGCAATGTGGCAGCTTTCAACGTAGAGGTAACCGACTACATTCCTGCGGGCATGAGTTTGGTAACGGGCAACGGTTGGGCGACATCTGGCAGCAACGCCACACAAACGTTGGCGGGGCCGATTGCCCCCAACAGTAGCGTGGTAGTGCCAATTACGCTAAAAATAGATGCAGGTTTTGTAGGTACAAACTTGACGAACGTAGTAGAAATTACCAAGGCCGATGATGATACCAACCCAACCAATACCCTACCAACCGACGTGGACAGCACTCCAGGTGATAAAGCACCAGCTCAGGACGACATTGACCAAGTGCCAATACCGTTTGACCTCGGCACGCCACCAACAACACCCGTATTTGATTTGGCATTGACCAAAAAAGTAGTAGGCAGCGGACCGTTTACAGCAGGTAGTTTGGTAACTTACGAGATTGTGGTCTTGAACCAAGGAAACGTCGCGGCCTTTAATGTGGAAGTAACCGACAGAATACCAGCGGGTATGACACTCGTGGCGGGCAACGGCTGGGTAGCTTCGGGCAGCAATGCAATACGGACTTTTGCGGGGCCAGTACCAGTGGGCGGTGGACTCAATGCACTGATGGTATTGAAGATAAACGACAACTTTACGGGCAGCAGGCTCGTGAACTCAGCTGAGATAACCAAAGCTGACAACGATACCAACCCCAACAACACACCGCCGACCGACCGCGACAGCACCCCAGGCAACGATGTGGCTTCGGAAGACGACCAAGATAAGGATATTATAGAGATTACACCAAAACCCGCACCAAGCACATTTGATTTAGCGATTGTCAAAAAACACATTGGTGCAAGTCCTTACACAGTTGGCGACACGGTGACGTTTAGTTTGACGGTGATGAACCAAGGCACAGAGCCAGCTTATAGTGTAGAAATAACAGACTACATGCCAGCGGGCTTGACATTGATAGATGCGAGTTGGACTTCGGGTTTTGGTACATCGACCAAGACCATAGCGGGACCAATAGCTTCTGGTGCGAGTGTATCGACGACCATTAAGTTGAGAATCAGCCCTAATTTTACGGGTAAGACATTGACCAACGAAGTAGAAATCAGCAAAGCCGATGACGACACCAACCCCACCAACACCCCACCCGTGGACGTGGACGGTATTTTGGATAACATTCAAACCAACAACGGCACGGCCAAAGACGATGTAACCAACGAAAGCAACACCACCAACGCCAGCAATGACTTGGACAATGCCGACATTGACCGCATTGACGTATTGCAAAATCCAATTAGAGGTAGTATTGGCAATTATGTATTCTTGGATAATGATGGTAGTAATACCCAAACATCAGGAGATACCCCAGTGGTGGGTGTGAAAGTATATCTATTGAACTCATCAGGTATAAAGATGGACAGCACCAACACGGGTAACGACGGTCAATATTTATTCAGTAATTTGCCATTAGATACTTATTCCGTACAATTTGTAGCACCGGTAGGCAATCTGTTTGTAGTACCTAACCAAGGTGGTGATACTACAAAGGACTCAGATGCTGGTTCAAACGGTCAAACGAAACAGGTAACTCTAACTGCGGCTATACCCAACTTAGCAGTACTTGACGCAGGTATTAAAGCTAACCCAGGGTGTATATCTGACCTGATTATAACCTCTGGAGCGTTAGTAGAAAGTTGTAAAGGAAAACCATATCCTACGCTCACTGGAATAGTTGTTGTGGGAAGTGGCGATGCAGGTACAATAGATTGGTATAAAAAGGCACAGGGAGGTGTAGCCGTAGCTACAGGTACTTTGTCGTACACACCAGCAGGTAATGTAATGGTAAACGACACCTTTTATTTAGAGGGTAGAAATACCATACAAAATGCTATCTGTCAGTTTCTTCCAAGAAAAAGGGTAGTAATAGTAGCTAAAAATTGTATTGATACTGTTGATTTGGCATTGAAAAAAACAGTAGATACAAAAATAGCTAAACTGGGCGATGTTATAACATATACCATTAAGGTATGGAACAACAGTAAGACCAATGCAACAGGCGTAGGGGTTACAGACCAACTTCCAGCAGGCTTGCAATATGTAAGCGCAACTGCCACCAGAGGTACTTACACCACCACTACGGGCATCTGGACTATCGGTAGTGTCGCAGCTTTATCAGGTAACCCTGTTGTTGGAGACACAGTAACACTGTCAATCAAAGCTAAAGTATTAAGCGAAGGCGTAACCTTTAATACTGCTGAAATATCAAGTGCTGACCAAAAAGACAAAAACTCAACACCAGGCAATGGTATAGATGGCGAAAACGATTTGGACAGGGTTTGTATTACAGTACCAATCAAGTTATGCTTAGGTCAAGGAGTGGAGGTAGTTGTTCCAACTAACTACACTGGCATAATTTGGAAAGATGCAACAGGTATAGTAATACCGAGTAACGGCAATACTGTAACGTTTATCAAGGCGGGTACTTACAATTTTACAGCTACTAATGGTCAATGCCCAGCAGGCGGCTGCTGCCCAGTAATCGTTGAAGAAGTTAACTGTTGCCCGGCGGAGCTTTGCATACCATTTACGATAGTAAAAAAGAAAAAGTCGTAATAGTTAGTAAACCATAAAATCTAAGTCCCCATTGACATTGTCAATGGGGACTTAGAGTTTATGGTATTTGATTTTTTTTAATATGTCATGCCACGGTCGTTTGTAGAAAGTAGCCTCAAAAATGTATTTGCCAACGACTCAAAAGTTGCGGACGCAGCCATAGAACGCAATCGAGACATGGTATTGAGAGCAGGCAATTGTAAAGATTTGCCCAACGACACGCTCATAATTTATGACAAAGCTGGGCATATACCAATGGAGGAGCCGCCAGTTGAGACGGCTTGAGATGTAAGACAGTTTTTGAAATTTAATCGTAATTAGATCTTGTTTTTGACCAATAACGCCATATAAAAACCATCTGTACCGTTACGGGCTGGCGATGCACGTTGCTCAGTAATAAGCTGCCAGTTGGGTTGCTCTGATAGAAAACGCTGTACTTGATGCTCGCTTTCGGACGGCAAAATGCTACACGTAGCATACACCATTTTACCGCCTGTTTTAACCATTCGTGAGTAGTCGTTCAAGATTTCGAGTTGTATTTGTCGGATTTTATCTAAGAAATCGGGTTTCATTTTCCATTTAGAATCAGGATTTCGGCGCAGTACGCCCAAGCCCGAGCAGGGTACATCGAGTAGTAGCCGGTCGGCAGTATCTCGTAGTCTTTTGATGGTTTTTGGCTCAATGGCACGAGTTTCTACATTACTTACACCGTTTCGGCGGGCTCGGCGTTTGAGTTCATCGAGTTTCCACGCCTCTGTGTCCATCGCTATCAGACTGCCTTTGTTTTGCATGAGGGCGGCCAAATGCAGCGTTTTACCTCCTGCACCAGCGCAAGCGTCTATCACACGTTGGCCAGGCTGAATATCGAGTAACGGCGCAATAAGTTGAGAGCCAGTATCTTGTACTTCAAAAAAACCATTCTGAAAGTACTCCGTCTGAAACACATTTTTCTTTTCTTTTAGTACCAGCGCATTTGGTGCCTCTGCCAAACTATGGGTTTCAATGGCATTTTTGAATAATAGTTTTTGGAGTTCGTCTCGGGTAGTTTTGAGGGTATTGGCTCGTAGTACAACGGGCGCAGGTTGGTTGAGTGCATGAAGTTCGGCTTCCCAATTTGCGCCCAATTCGGCTTCGCCCAGTTCGTCTAACCAGTCAGGAATCGACTCCCTAACTTTGCGAATGGCTTGCGCTTCGCTATGTCGCTTCCAAATTTTTTTTGTATCAATTCCCAAGAACTCAGGCCAGTTGGGTAGCTCATTTTTTTTGATAATCTGCCAAACACCAAATGCCTCATAGTTCGATAGCGTCGAGAGTTGGCCTACAAACTCTATCAATCGTTGCCAACGGACTATTTCATAGACATTTTCGGCAATAAAACCACGGTCTCTCGCACCCCAACGTCGGTCAGATTTAAGTACTTGCTCAATGACTTTATCGGCTTGCCGCCCATTCTCAAAAATTTCAGTTAGAGCCGACAATACAGCCTCAACAAGCACACGATGAAACTTGACCATTTATTGAACAGTAATTGTTTTTTCTATTTTTCTTGATTTTTTGTCGTTAAAAGCCTCAAGCGTAATTGTGTAAGTACCAGCATTTCTAAAATCGATGGTGGGTTCTTGGGCAACATTATTCGATAAATCGCCGCCTGTTGTTATCCAGTAGTAGTTTCGAGCGCCAACGGTTTTATTTTTAATTTTTACGCTCAATGGCGCAGTCATATTGGTCTTGTTGGGTATAAAGTCAAAATCGGCTAATAGATTTGGTGTAACCTCAAAAATAAAATCTTTTTGCTTGACCGCCAGCCCGTTGCTCACTTTGAGGCTCACTTTATGGTCGCCACCTTGTTCAAAAAACACAGAAGGATCTTTTTCGGTCGAAACGGCTGGGCTACCGCCCTCAAAAGTCCAGTTGAACTGAGTCCCGCCTTGCGATAAATTGGTAAATTTAGCTTCGACAGGTGGATAAATACTACCAACGATAGCACCATTAAAATCGACTCTGATAGGTTCTGAAACCTGAACAACTACCTCTTTGGTTTCTTTTATGGCATCAATATTCCAAGCCGTAAGCGTAATTTTATGTTTGCCGGGGTTGTCGTAAATGATAGTAGGAGGGTTTTTTTCATTTGATGAACTGGGCTT
>JAYVJH010000003.1:0-2804 GCA_043769455.1 Runella sp.
GGCAAAAATGTAAAAATCAATTTTTCCGATTTTAATCTAAACTAATTTCGCACAAGCACTTACTTTGTAGTACTCTTTTTTATTTAAAAACTGTTTTAGATGCGGAATACTTTTGATGCAAAGCGCACACCACGACCCCCAAAAATCTAACATTAAATACTTATTGTTGGTGAGCAATCTGGCAACATTGAGGGTATCGCCAGATATTGAAATATTTTTGATAGCTATCGGTATTCGATTACCTAATTGCCAACCTACTGGGGATTTTTCAAACCCTAAATATTTTATGGTAACTGTGTCGCCAAACATTGAGCAGGACTCTGCCATAAATTTATCACCATTTCACTCAAATACAACGCCTTGCTTTACAAAACCAAATCTGCTATATTCTACGCTGTCTCGCTGTAAATTAACGTTAAAAGATTTGTAATTGTCTTTATTAAAACCTGTACTATTGACAATTAGTCTAAATTTTCTATTTTGAATGTTGAAATGTCCCTCTTTATGTTCAAAGCCAACACCATAAACCATTATTTTCTGCATTAGCGTGTCCTTACCAAAACCATAAGAACTATCAAACGGTTTTACTTTTAGCCACTTACTCCTACTATGTATTTTTCCATTTTGAAATACTTCATATTTTACTTTACTTGCTGGAATTAAATGTAATGTAGAGTCTGTCTGATAATCAATAGTCGAAAAATCTTGGTCATATTGAATTTCCGTTTCATCTGAAAAATCGTCATTCCCATTTGTATCTACGATAATCGTTTTTTTGTTTTGTTTCAGGCCAATAAAAACAACGGTGTAACATCTAATTGGTTGATTTGATAGCATCAGAGTATCTCTTATATCATTACCCATACGGTCAATAAGCATTTGTTTTGTTATCTGATTAGTTTTATATTTCCAGTATAAATATTGCTCTCGCTGAAAAACAATATGCCCTATTCTTGAATATTCATAGCCTGCAGGTATTCCTTTATATTTTACCAAAGTATCTACTTTTTGAATAACGCAGGGATTTATGTACGCAAGCATACGAAGCCCTACGACAGTTTTCAACGGTATTTTGATAGTGGACTGACAGATACTATTTGTACCAAACAGTAAAAAAGCGATAAATAATTGAATTTTCATTTTAGAGTATGTTTTGAAATCTTAAAAATTTGCATTAAAATAAGAATCGGCGTACTTTTGTTTGACCAAAAACTTAAGTACAATGAAACAGAAATTTCAGTAACTTACCGATTCTCAGTGGTAAGTTATTGATAAAATATTGAACGACAGCACGGGCGACCCCGAAAAGAAAACGCAAACATACTTTAAGAGTAATTTTAGAGGCTATTTTTTTTATCGCAGTGGCAAACTGTCATTTTACTCAGTTAAAGTCGCGTGGTATTTGAAAAAAAATACTTGACTCTGTGGTAAAACTAAACGAATTTCTGAAGGTAGAGAAAGCAGTCCGGTATTGTATTTAACTCACGACACCGTACTATATACTCACGACTACTTAAAATTTAAAAGCATTATTGTATCAGAAAATTTAGATTCTGTAAGCAAGAAAGATTTGAACAGATTATTTTCTGTTTCAGACAAAAATTTTCCGTCTTTAAACGACTTCAAAGAAAACGCTCTTGGGTTCTTTGAGAGAGAAACGAATAATTAGGCTGCCTTGCTCTTTATGTATATTCGGTACACGAAATACAAAGCTGGCCTACACTTACTACCAAATGAGTTCATATCTAAAAAAGCATGGCCAAAGTAAAATCGGCGTATTTCTGTCAAAGTTGTGGGGCGCAGGCCGCCAAATGGTTAGGTCGCTGCCCTACCTGTGGCGAATGGAACACTTTTGTAGAAGAGGTAATTGAAAAAGAACAGAAAAAAAGTGCGGTTTCGGCTACGTGGAAATCGGTCAGCTTGGCGGCCAAACCCAAGCCTATTCACGAAATAAAATACGAAGAAGAACCCCGAATTGTAACGTCCGATGGTGAACTCAATCGAGTGTTAGGCGGGGGTATTGTACTGGGGTCGCTGGTGTTGATTGGCGGCGAGCCAGGTATTGGTAAGTCCACGCTTATGCTACAAATTGCGCTCACACTCAACAACCACAAAGTGCTGTATGTGTCGGGCGAGGAAAGTGAGCAGCAAATCAAGATGCGGGCCGAGCGGCTCGAAGCCAAAAGTACCAAATGCTCTGTTTTGACCGAAACCTCGACCGAAAATATTTTTAGACAAATAGAAGAGTTTGAACCTGATATTTTGATTATAGACTCGATTCAGACCATGCAGTCGCCTTTTATTGAGGCAGGTGCGGGGTCGGTGTCGCAAGTGCGGCAGTGTGCAGCTGAGATGATGAAATTTGCCAAAGAAAACGGTATTCCTGTTTTTATGATTGGACACATCACCAAAGACGGCTCAATAGCTGGCCCCAAAACGCTCGAACACATGGTAGATACCGTTTTGCAGTTTGAAGGCGACCAGCATACCACTTACAGAATATTACGTACTACCAAAAACCGTTTTGGTAGTACCTCAGAGTTGGGCATTTATGAGATGCAAGGCAGTGGCCTGCGACAAGTAACCAACCCGTCCGAAATTTTAATATCACAACGAGAAGAGCCTCTGAGTGGCGTAACCATTGGCTCAATGCTGGAAGGCAACCGACCGCTGATGATAGAAATACAGTCGTTGGTGAGTGTGGCCAACTATGGCACGCCCCAGCGAAGTAGTACAGGTTTTGACAACAAACGGCTACAAATGTTGCTGGCTGTACTCGAAAAACGGGGCGGTTTGCGGCTGGG
>JAYVJH010000004.1:0-4571 GCA_043769455.1 Runella sp.
CGCCCACCAGGAACAGACCTACGAAGTACAAGCCGATCGCATCGACCTGCAGCAGCGGTGTGACATGCATCGGCGCCACGCTTGATACCTCTTTTGGTATAAACACAAATCACCCCACCAGCACCACGGCTACCAAACATCGAAGCCTGCGGCCCTTTGAGTACATCAATCGACTCTATGTCTATAATTGACGTATTGATAAGTTGTTGCAACTCGGTGGGGATACCGTCCAGCACAAAAAGCGGATCTACGGCACCGCTAAAATTAGCCGATGCCCTGATATTTACTTTTACATTCAGGCCGCTACCCGTAACAGTTACACCAGGAATACGGTTTTGAATGGCCTCAATAATATTTAATGCTCCCGTACCAGCTAAGTCTTCTGTTTTGAGGGTATTACTGGCCATTGTATAGTTCTTGCGAGGGTCTTTTTCTTTGGCTCGCTTGGCCTTTATCACCACTTCGTCAATGGTTTTGTCGGCACTGTTTCTAAACTGTGTTTCGATACGCCTATACTCTGACATCAAACTCATGTAGTTGGCCAATAACTCGGCTTGGCGTTTGTCAGCAGGCCAATTACCCGACATAGTTTGTGGCTTTGGTGCTTTAAACACCTCGGGAGTTATCGTCAGGTCTTTGTTTCCTTTGGGCGTGGCTGCCTGAATCGTAAAACTCGTTGAGTCGTAATAATTTAGGTCGCTAAATACAAAATTACCTTTATCGTCCGACTCTGCCTTGAAAAGCGTTTGAGCCTCGCCCTGCATCATGGCCGTAGTCAGGTTTACAACACCCGCACTTTTGCCGTTTAGTTTGGTAACTGTTCCTTTTAGTCCTAAACCTGATTCTATAAAATATTGAGGAACAGACGTAGTGTCAAACTCTAATACGTCTTTCCAGACAAACCTCCGCCAGCCCTGTGTCATGAGTAGTAGGTCGAGTTTGAACGGTGCTTCGGTTTGAGTACTATCAAAATAGTAGCTTGGGGCTTCGACAAACCCCTTTAAGTCAGACGTTAAGGCCATATACGACACTATATTTTGGTCATAAACATTTTGACTACCTTGTTTTTGATCAATAGCTGCCACTGAAAAACTACCTTCAATAGGCTTCCCAGAGTAGTCAGACACCGTTAGAGCTACTTCTACTTTTTCACGTGGTTTGTAGTTAGGCTTATCTATTTTAACGCTGACATTCAGAGGCTTAGGTTTATTGCCCCAGACTAATCGCTCGCAAGTTGGTTGTTGTTTATCGTCAAAAAGTGTAATTTGACTAATACCCTCCCCAAGTTGATTGCGTGGAATATTGACCAAGATTGTTTTGCGAGTGAGCGGTATGGCCGCCGCAAATCTTACCTCGCCCCTACCCGTGGCTACGAGTGTGGCTGTGGCATCTGGTTTTAGGTTTTTATTGACCGAAATAATAACCCGTACATTGTTTCGGTTGCTCACATTGTCAATCTGAACAGCAAAACCTTCTGGATTTACTTTGGGTAATGCTACGGTTTTCCAAGTTCCATTTTTTTTGCGGACTTGCGCCGAGTAACTTTTGGTAGCATCGGGCGTGAAACTAAAATTACCCATACCTAAGTGCATACTCGCAAAAGCCACGACAGTATCGCCAGCCGAAGACACCACAAAACCTTCAATATCAGTGCCATAACCTATCGCATTGATACCCTTGTAAGCTACTCGATTGTTGATACCCGCAACTAAATTGCCCCCTTCGGCAAAAAACTGAACATCTATTGCAGTTGTATCGGTCGTCGTTGGGCTAAGTTCTTGATTATAAATTTGTATTTTTTGGTTAAAGAAAAAATCTTCTGAAAAGTTACGCATATAGTTGGTGTAGGCTCTGATGCGATACTGACCACTCGCCATAGAGTCGGCTACAATAAAACGGCCATTGGTCGTGCCGTTGATGAGCGCATAGCGTTGCGAGAGCGTTATTTTGCTTGTTTTTTCGTTAATCAAATCGACATACAACACCCGACTGACGGTGTCTATCGTTTGCCGATTGGCTTCTACAATATAGCCCTTAAACCAGACCGTATCGCCAACGGCAGTATAGGGTTTGTCCAAATGTAAATATACTTTTTCTTGTGGGCGGGCAGCTTGGTAAGTAGCAAATTTATCGGCTGTTTGTTGAGCAAAGTTATTTTGGGCTATAAGACTGCCTTTGAGAAATATTGATAAAATACACGAAATGATAAAGCCGCTAAAAGTAGTTGATGTACGACCAGACAAGCCGCCCAGAGGGCTTGTAATAGTGGTTTCTCGACAGAGCCGAGCAACGGCGGAAAGTGCTGCAATAGTAATTTTGAACATAGCTGATGGTTTAAGATGGTTTTGAAAAAGTAAACTTGATTAAATACAAAACGGTTGCAAGATAGATTTTATCGTGCAACCGTTCATTTATTTTGAGGCATTTTATTTTGTAGCCGCTATTTTCTGTGAAATGTAACTAAAAATAGCCACCACTTCTGTCAACACACCACCCACCATCAAAGCCTTCCCAAGCGTTGATTTAAAAGCTACAAAGTCAAAACAGCCTGCAATTATTAGTGCCATTCCGATTAGACCTAATTTAATTGGTTTTTTCATTTTATTTATTTTGTTAAATTTAAAATTGACAAGTAACACAAGCCTCAACTGCGGCAGCGGCATATGCAACAGCACAAGGGTTAAATGAGCATGCGAAATCACAAAGAGCATCACTTTCACACTCATTCTTAGATTCTTGATAATTATCATTAAACTCTTTAGCAGTACAATTCCATTGACACCCTGATACTTTACCATTATTAAAATTTGAAACTGTATTTAGTTTAAATTTGGTTATTTTTCCCCTCTCAATTGTCATTTGATTCAGTGGGGAGTAATCAGCAGAGTACCAGTTTACAATACCATTGTATATTTGCTTTCCCTTTACGATTGAGGTTTCAACGTTATTCTCACGTACAAATGCCATTAACTTGGTGTAGTCGTCAGCTTTATAAGCAATCATCAAATCTCTATGCAATCCATTTATATCCCTCAAAGATACAACTAATCCTTTTAAATTTGAATTAAAAAAACTAACAGATTGGATTTTCACAGGAGTTAAATCTTTGATATTCGATTTCATAACTTCATATACCTCGGAGTTGATGAAGTTTTTATAAACCAGAGCATCAACGGATATTTCAACCATTGTACTTACAGCAATTTTGTCTTTGGAAGACACACCAGCAGAGGGTGGATTATCTGCCTGAGTAGGACTCAATTCGTTGTTACACGCCCAAAATGCGGTAACTCCCAATAAAAAAAGAAGGGTGATGGCGGAAATGTTAATTTTTTTCATAATTTTGTTTGATTTTTATGGTGAAACATGAAACTTACATCAGCCGTATTCCTTTTCAGTTCGCGAGGCTATTTAGGAATCGGCTTTTTGCTTAACGCAAATATCCAACCCTTTTTTTCTCTACACAATGAACATATGTCAAATAATTTTTTTTGTCGGTTTACTTAGCCTATTACGTAGGCGACTAAGATGTTGTTGCGTCATTCCCAAAAACGAAGCAACGTGTTTGAGTTTAACCCTGTTCCCTAATCTTGGGTGAATTTCTAAAAAACGATTATATCTTGTTTCGTTGTTATGACATCTAAAAAATCTTAATTCTTTTTCATATCGTATCAAATATTCTTGATAGATACAAAACAAGCAAGTATTTAATTCAGGAAACAGAAGTGATAGTTTTTGAAAATCACCGAATTGAACGGTACTTATTTGGCAATATTCGAGGGTTTCGATATAATCATTGCTCGGAGAACGTAAAAATAATGTCATAGCAATTGCTGCAAACTCCCCTTCACAGATAAATCGAGCGGTAACTGTTGTATCTGTATCTGTATGATAATATACACGAGCAATGCCACTATTCAAAAAATAGACAGTATCACTTGTATTACAGGGTTCTGTTAAAATAGTATTGGCATCAAAATATTCTAATTTAATAATACCATTGAGCGCATTTTTACATGATTGAGTCAGCGGTGTAATCTTTTCCAAAATAGTTACTAAATCCATATGAGTTTTATTGTTTTAATGTCTCTTTTTCATACTTCGATTACCAAATTACCAAAGTCTACAAATACACAAAATGATAAAGCCGCTAAAAGTAGTTGATGTACGACCAGACAAGCTGCCCAGAGGGCTTGTGATAGTGGTTACTCGACAGAGCCGAGCAACGGCGGAGAGTGCTGCAATAGTAATTTTGAACATAGCTGAGGGTTTAAGATAGTGTTGAAAAAGTAAACTTGATTAAATACAAAACGGTTGCAAGATAGATTTTATCGTGCAACCGTTCATTTATTTTTTAGATTATTTACTTAGATACTCGTATTTTCTGTGATACGAAGCTGAAAACAGCAACTATCTCTATCACCACACCACCTACTATCAACACTCGGACAAGGGTTGATTTAAAGGCTACGAACACTCTACATGACGATTTTTTGATATTGTACTAAAAAGGCTTATTTTAGTGTTCTTAACCACCTAAAACAAGCCTTATGAATTCCGAAGAGTCCGAA
>JAYVJH010000005.1:0-19548 GCA_043769455.1 Runella sp.
ATTATGGGCTTTTATACAATGCACAATCACAGGTTTATTGAGCCGTTCGGCCAGCCGGACTTGAGCCTCAAAAACAACAAGCTGGGTTGTAATCGGTAACTCAATCAGTCGGTCGAGGCCACATTCGCCAATAGCCAATACGTTTTTGTTTAGGGCAATATTCTCTATTTCAGCAAGTTGCGAATACCAGTCGGTAATATACCAAGGGTGAATACCTACCGAAAGCCATTGGTTTTGCAAGCCAGTAAATTGACCTATATCTTGAATCAACAAGTTATAAATTGTATTTGGGGCGGCTCTGTGCGAATGAATGTCGAACATTGTTATTGATTGCTATATTTTGGCGTAGTTTGGTTTTGAGTTGTCTGTCAGATTTTTGTTATCTTTGTGTAGTAATCATAATTTTTATGTCAGTATGGAACTCATAAAACAATCATTCAGCGACTGTAATCTTAAATTTTTAGATAAAACATTTGGATTAGAAGAAGTTGATACAATGCCTTGCTTAGAAAAATGGCTTACCAACCAATCACCACTTTTGGACTTTGAAAAAGAGTCTTTGATACGATTTCGTCAAGTTTTAGACTTTAATATTCACGATTGGAATGAACACGAATTAGACTCTCATTTCATTGGGCCTATTTTTACATTGGTTAATTTTTCTTCAAAAAAATTTAATCATTATTCGCAACGTTTCCTCAAAGGTATTGTAGATAATTACGAACTTTCGGGTAAGCCCGATGGTATTATTTCGGCTGGGCGACGAGAGCCAGAAACTCCTTATTTTGCTTTTCAAGAATATAAAAGAGAGTTAGACCCCAATGGCGACCCCGCAGGGCAGACTTTGGCCGCAATGCTTGTGGGTCAGTCGTTCAATGATGACAAACTCGCTCCTATCTACGGGTGTTATGTCAATGGCCGTTATTGGTATTTTATGACTTTGTCAGGTAGAGAATATTCTATCAGTCAAGGGCATTCAGCAATTACAGACGATATTTTTGATATTTATCAAATTCTATTAAATCTTAAACAGATAATCATCGGTTTGACTGCTTAAATAGCGTCATTCTTTTCAAAAATACCAAATAACCCACCGCCACAATGGCCAAAGCCGATGCTGCATAAAAGATAAGAGCTAAGTTTTGAATTTGCCCGCCATAATACCAGCCCGACCACAGCGCGCCTATGCCAATGCCAGCTTCGAGTGCCATGTACATTGTGGCCAAGCCACGGCCTCGGTGTGCTTCGTCGCTTAGGTCCACGGCCCAGGCCGTGAGAGCAGGGGTATTTAGCCCCCACGATATGCCAAACAAAATAGCAGACAGGTAGAAGCCTGTTATAGTTTGCCAAAAGCCCAAAACAAACATACCAGCAGCCAGCACCCCACACGAAAATATCAAGACAGGTACACGGCCATATTTGTCTGAACTTTTGCTGGCCACAACACGCACAAGTAACGAAGCGGCAGTATAAACAGTAAAAAACAGACCCTTATTGCTCATACCCAACGACTTAGTAAAATCTGGAGCAAGCGTAATGATAACGCCCGAAGAAAACGAAACCAAAAACATAACTACAAATACACTCACTACTTTGAGTTCAAAAATGTCTTTATAACCGATTTTAAATAAACCTATACTAAATGGTTTGCGCTCGATGAGTGTTTCTTTCATGTTGAGCAATATTAAAATAGAAAGCAACGCAAAAACAGATGATGTATAAAATGTGGCGTTAATCCCTGCCCATTCTGTGAGATAGCTACCGATAGTTGGCCCCAACGACATACCAGTTGCCGTAAAAATACCCAACGTTCCCGCAGCTTCGCCTCGGCGGTTGGCTGGCGATATATCGGCAATGTACGCTGCTGTGGCAGTTGGCTTGGTGCCTGTGGACATACCATGAATGAGCCTCAACCACAAAAAACCAGCCACAATATGCACAAAAGGATAGGCCAACGAACACACAAAGCAAACCAACGAGCCAAAAGCCATGACAGGAATACGGCCAATGCTATCGGTGAGTTTGCCACTAAATGGCCGAGAAAGACCTGCCGTTAATGTAAAAAGAAATATAACGAGTCCCAAATACGCCTGTCCTCCCATTTTAGACAGGTGGTCGGGTAGTTCGGGGATTATCATCTGGAAACTGGCTGAAAACAAAAGATTGCTCACGCAAAGCAGCCAAAATTGAGGGGTGTATATTGTCGATGTGCTGTTTTTCATTTAGCACGCAAAAGTAATGGTTTTTTGAGCAAGCCGCAAACTGTAATTTTGTGGCTTACTCAAAAAACGCTTAGAGTATTGCCATTATTTCAATTTTCCCATACCGCCATCTACTCCAATTATCTGGCCTGTTATCCAGCTACCTTCGTCAGATAGTAATAGCTTGGCAACGTTGGCAATATCTTGGGCTGTGCCTACTCGGCCTATTGGGTGGCGTTTGTTGGAGGCTTCTCGTTTTTCGTCTGACGACAATAAATTTCCAGCCAATGGAGTATCTGTCAATGACGGTGCAATCGCATTACAGCGTATTTTGATTGAGGCAAGCTCGGCGGCCAATGAAACCGTCAAACCTTCGATAGCCCCCTTCGAGACTGCAATGGACGCATGAAAACCCATTCCTGTTTGGGCGGCAACAGTACTAAAAAGCACTATCGAGGCACCGTTGGCTTTGCGAAGCCTTGGCAAATTGGCTTGAATGGCCGCTATTGCACCCAGAACGTTTATTTGAAAATCATTCTTGAAGTCATCGGCACTGAACCTTTGAAAAGGTTTGAGCGAAATAGTACCAGGTGCATACACTATGCCATGAATAGTATCGGGAAGGCTGTCGAAGATACCAGCCACAGGTTCGGTTACGTCCCAACTAATATGCTGACTGTTAATGTTTTCGGGTTGTCGGCGAGATGCAGTTATTAAGTTTGCCCCTGCGGCTTGTAGCATTTCGGCCAGTGCGTGGCCAATTCCTGAACTGGCACCAACGATTAGAATATTTTTTGATTGAAAATCCATAATTGTACAATGATTGAGATATTAAAGTAATTAAATGTTGTCTGAATAACCGCTCTGTACTGTTATATGTTTTAGTTTTTGGTAAAATGTGAGTAAATTTGTAGTCTGTCAGGTAGCGGCTTTTGTTACCATCATATTTTGTCAATTTAATTGTTTTGAATGAATAAATTTTTACTGACTTTCTTGCTGTTGCTATCGCTGACCAGCTACTCTCAGAACGAAGGCTGGGCAATTTGTAACAGTGGGGCCAACTTGTATTTCAAAATCATTGGTTCAGGTCCCCCAGTTGTGTTAATTGGCGATGCCGGCCACTCGTCTGAATACCTGCTTGACTTGGCTCACGGGCTGTCGGCCAACTACCGCGTGATATATTTTGACCCCCGCTCGATGGGTAAAAGTAAGTCGAAATGGGTGAGCGATAGTTTAGTTAATTTTCAGAGAACGGTTGCCGACATCGAGGGCTTACGAGTAGTTTTACGAATACCGTCGTGGTCGGTAATAGCGCATGGTTTTGGGACCAACGTTGCCGTGGCTTACGCTGCTCGTTACGGCTATGGTGTAAGTCGGGTGATATTGGTCAATCCAGCGGCTATGACCAATACCAGCGATTTGGAACAGTACGACTTCCCAGCCAGTTTGCAGCCATCGGACATTAGCCAGAAATTTGAAATATTAAAACAAAAGCTCAACAATCAAAACCCCAACGATAGCCTTGCTCGTTGGCAAGCTATTGCAAGTTTTCAGGCTGCTACATATAGTTTTGATACCCTGAATACGCCATTTGTAGCTAATTATTTGACCGAAAAACTGAATAATTCTAAAATTAGTACACAAATCAAGAATCAATACCAACAACGAACGGCGCAGTTTGGCAATAATCTGGGTAACTGTCGTGCCGCAATTACAGTGGTGTTGTCAAGTAAAAGGCATGATTATTGGCGAGTGGTACGAGATTTTGAAAACAGTAAATCTGACACAAAAACAATAGGTATTGCCAATGCACATCATTTTCCGTGGTTGGACAATCCTGCCGTTTTTTATACTGCCATACGCAATACCATGGGAGCAGCGAAAAATTTACCAAATTTGGCTTATAAACAACACAATGAAAGCGAAAAAAAAAATCATCGTACTGACAGGAGCGGGCATCAGCGCCGAAAGCGGGCTTAAAACTTTCAGAGATTCTGATGGCCTCTGGGAAGGGCATAACATCGAAGACGTAGCCACGCCCGAGGGCTGGCACCGAAACAAAGAAATGGTGTTGCAGTTTTATAACGAGCGTCGTTTTGATGGCCAAAATGCAAAACCAAATGCGGGCCACAAGGCTTTGAAAGATTTAGAACAATATTTTGATGTGCAGATTATTACTCAAAATGTAGATAACCTACACGAAAAAGCAGGCTCTACCAAAGTGATGCACCTACACGGAGAAATGTTCAAGTCGCAGAGTACCAAAGACCCCAAATTGGTATATGAAATGAATGGCTGGGAACTGAAAATAGGCGACAAATGTGAACTGGGTAGCCAACTACGGCCATTTATAGTGTGGTTTGGCGAAGCCGTACCAATGATAGAACCAGCAGTAGCACTAAGCCAAGAAGCCGATATTTTTGTGGTTGTAGGTACATCGTTGGCTGTTTATCCTGCTGCCAGTTTGGTATATTATGCCCCACCAAACACACCCGTTTTTGTGATAGACCCAAATGTCCCAAACATGGAAAATACCAAAAACGTAACTTTTATCGAAGAGCCAGCCTCGACAGGAGTAGAAACCTTAAAAAAATTGTTGATTGAGAAGTATTTATGACTCATGTTACGCAACTAAACAATAACACCGTAGGTGTGTACTGTTGGTAGTTAATATGAGTAATTGAATAGTAGGCGGCCTGTTGTCAGGTTACGCTAATCGCTACTTAATATTTTCAACTACCACCCAATTCGGTGTTTGTGTTTGAGGTGAAGTAGAAGAGAAACTATAATTTTAATAAGTTGCAAATTTTGCAACAATATATTATTTTTGCTACGTGAGAATTATTGCAAAAAGTACGATACGAGATTACTGGCTTCTAAATCCAAATGCGGAACATTCTTTGTTAGACTGGTATCAGGTAACGAAAGATGCTGATTGGAACAACCCCAACGATGTAAAAAACACTTACGGAAATGCAAGTATAGTAGCCAACAATCGAGTTGTTTTTAATATCAAAGGCAACGACTACCGTTTAGTTGTTGAAATAGACTATATTTTCAAATTAGTGTTTATTGTCTGGGTAGGTACTCACAAACAATATGATGTAATAGACGTAACAAAAATTGAATACAATGGATAGACTTATTTCCGAACAGCATTATCAACAAGCACTACGTCGTGTTTGGGAACTGATGAAACTATACCCTCAAAAAAATACCTTGCAAGGCGATGAATTGGATATGTTGGCCACGCTAATTGAGGTGTATGAAGAAGCATATACGCCTATGCAACCTACTGATTCGCTTGCGTTCTTGAGATTTAAAATGGAAAAAGACAACTTGAAACAAAAAGATTTGATACCTTATATTGGTGATAAAACCAAAGTGTCAAAAGTATTGAATGGAAAACAAGAACTAACACTTTCGATGATTAAGCGACTGAGTCGAGGGTTAAATATTCCTATCAATTTATTGGTTTCGGTGTAAATCGACCATGTGCTAATCGCTACTTAATACTTTCAACTACCACCCAACTCGATAGTAGTGTTTGAGGTAAAATAAAAAACTAAAACTGGTACGACAATTTCAATGATATATTTCTACCCATTTCGGAAGCATAATATCTAAACCTGTTCATATAGTCCCGGTAGTCGGTATTGAGGATATTATTGACCGAAAACCCAACCACAATCTTCTGCTCATGCGGTAGCTCGTAGCTACTGCCCACCTGTAATGACCAAAGATGATAGGCCGCAGGTGGAGGTACAAAGTCGCTATTGGGTGGTACGTTGTTTTGTTGTGCTACAAACAAATGGTTAATCGAAATATAACTTTCTGTAAACTTCGATAGCTGGCTGAAGCTATATTTTAGGCTATTCTCAATTCGATTTGCAGGAATCATCACCAGATAATTTTGACTTGTTTGGTCGTAAGCTCTCAAATACGAAACCTTGGCTATGTGTTTTATTTTGGCGGCCATTTGCCATTCGGTTTTTAGGTCAATACCCGAAAAAGTAGCATTTGTCTGCACATATTTAAAGGCTGGAAACGCCCCCCGCACTGTCAAAATTGGTTCAGACCGAGGTTTGAGATAAATATAATTGCCGAACGAATGATTATAAATTTCTGCTTCAGCCTTTAATTTATTTGACAAAAACACCAAACCCAGAGATGCATTAAGCGTGATTTCTGGCAACAATCTATCATCACCTTCTTCAAAAGCGGCAGCACCATGATGTACGCCATCACTGTACAACTCGCTCAGGTTGGGTGGTCGCCAGGCAGAGCCTATATTTGCCCTTAACGACCAGCGTTCAGTAGGACGAAAAACTCCCCCTATGCTTCCCGAAAAGTTATTGAAGTTGTGTAGGCGAGTGTCAAGTATTTTATTAACAAACTTAAAAACTTGTAAATGTCTGGTATCAAATCGTAGCCCCGTCTCAATGTCCCATTTTGGCCTAACGACTCGCTCAATCCAAAAAAAACCTACATTATTTTGTTCAAAATCAGGAATCAGCGGCCTGCCGTCCATTAAGTTGTATTGATACAAAGCACTCAATCCTGCTTGGCTGGTTGTGCCGTTGCTTGTTCGATGTTCAAAGATAAGGTCGCTGGTGAGTGTCCATAACCTAAACAACAACGAAGGTGCGGAAGTAGCCTGTTGTCGGTGAAGGTCATACTCCGCCCGTTGATCGTACTGATACCCGACTGTGAGGTTGAGAGAACTATTGGTCCATTTTTTTGTGCTTTTTAGTTTCAATAAACTATGCGCTATTTGTTGATTAGGCTTTTGAATCTGATAGCGAAAATCGGACTGTATAGGAGTGGCTTCGTTTTTGATAACTGCCAATAAATCAGTGAGATTGCCAATATGTGAACCCGAAAAAATACCCAAATTTGTATTAAATTTACTATAAAATACTTCGGTACTTTGGCGAGGTGTGCGGTAGGCGATGGTGGCCGAAAAGTTTTGTTCTTGCACGCCAGTGTTGTCCAAATAATAATTGGGTGTACTAACGTTGCCAGCCCCTTTGAGCGTACCTTGAAGCCGCCAGCCAAAGCCGTTTAGTTTTGTCAGACCGCCTTCTATCATGCCCGATGCCGTACCTTGCTGGCCATTTGACGAACCCACAATATTTAACTCACCACCTATTTTGGCATTTGTTGGCAAAGGTGCTGGCTCAACCAAAATCACCCCTGCCATGGCATCGGCACCATATCTGACGGCCGACGCACCTTTGATTACGGTCAGGCTGTTGGCCACAAACTGGTCGATTTCGGGGGCGTGTTCGCTGCCCCATTGCTGGCCTTCTTGCCTGATGCCGTTGTTCAAAATCAAAATACGATTGCTGTGTAAGCCATGGATAACGGGCTTGGCAATAGTGCCGCCCGTCTGAAAGGTCGTAACGCCTACAATATTTTTGAGGGTTTCGCCTAATGTTTCGGCTCTATTCTGAACAAGTGCGCTGCCGTCGAGTGTGGTCACGGCTTGCGAGAGTGGTGTCTGGATTCGTTTGGCTTTTATCTCAATCTCTTCCAAATGTAGGGCTTCTTCGCTGAGGTTTATATTTGTGTTTTCGGTATCGTGAGCAAGTGTGATTTTTCGTTTGACGGCCTTGTAGCCAATTATTGTGCAGTTGATAGTATATTGGCCTTGACACAAATTGCCCACAAAATACCTCCCCAGACTATCTGTCTGGACTGAATGGTTTTGAACAGAAATAATGGCATTGACAATAGGCAAACTCGTTTCTTGGTCTTTGACTATGCCTTTTATAAAGCAAGAACACGGCTCTTGCCTTTGCGCTTGCAGCATATCGCAACAAAACAATAAAATAACAAAAGTAGTCAGTCTAATTACAAAAAGCATAACACTATTTTAGTACACCACAAAGGTACTCATATATGCAATGGTGTTGCAATTTTAGTATTTAAAATTATTCAAAAATATACAAGTAAATATAATAAACACAAAAAAATAGGGTTATATTGCTATCGAATTTATTTTAAACATAACTGCCAAATTTAATATGAAAACACGTAGATACCACCTTGTATTTTTGGGCTTTTTGATGGCCACTTTATCATTTGGTCAAGTCAATATTCATTTACATACCAATAAAGACGGCTACACGGCTGGCGAAAGTGTGTGGTTTAGTGCTTACATGGCCGACTCGCTCACTGGGCGGCTACGACCCAATGCCGAGCCAATGTTTGTGCAACTGTTTGCACCTGATGGAAAAAAAACAACCGAACAGATTATTTTTATGCAAGTTGGCCGTGGTTTTGGTACGCTCAAATTGGACAAAATCTTGGCTGGCGGTATCTATCGATTGAGGGCTTTTACCAAAAATATGTATCCCAACGGTTACGAAAAGCAAATTATCGTCAAGAATATGTCTGACGAAAAGCAGGCATACAGCCCACCGCAGTTGGTCAAAGAAATAGCTTGGCCACAACCGTTCAAAATAAATATTGGTGTAGAAAAATACCATTTCAAACCACGAGAACAAGTCAATATAAAAGTACGTGTAACGACCAAAGAGGGCGACCCCGTTCAGGGTACTTTTTCGATGTCGGTCAGCGAGTTGATGACAGTAGGCGGACAAGAAACATTTAGTGTTTTGAACGAAATAAAGCCAATAATTGAGACCATTCAACCAAAACCAGACGACAAAGGGTTGGTGTACGAGGGGCGTATTGTCAATGAAAAAACAGGAGTCGGGATTCCTAATGCCAGTTTGGTAGTGATAGCCGTTGGCACCGAAAATCGCTTTACACGCACCACTGTGGCCGATGCCAAAGGTGATTTTAGGTTTGAAGACCTGCCCGTGGTGGGCGAGCAAGAAGTGGGCTATCAGATAAACAACAAAAAAGGCAATGTAGTGGAGGGTGCAACTGTGGCTTGGAAGCCATTTATACCAAACTACGAACTCCCTGCCATGACTTACGAGCAAGTGGCAATGACCGAAACCCAAAAAGAAAGACAATTACAAAACATACAACGCCCCGATGGAGAATTGGACGATAAAACAGTACAGTTGGAAGAAATTGAAATAAAAACCAAACAAGACGACTTAGACACCCGTGGCATTATAAAACTACATGCCTTTGCCGACTCAAAAGTAGAGTTTGACCCCCGCTATCCCAAAAATATGGACATCTACGACATGATTGGTATGCTGCCAGGCGTACAGTCATCGAGTGGCGCTCGTACAGTGCTTATTGGTGGATTTGGAACATTTGGCGCATCTACTTCTCCGTTGTTTCTGGTTGATGGTATGCCCATGGCGGGTGGCGTACCAGAGTTGGGGCTAAATACCAACGACATTGTCAGAATAGAAAAACTGACGGGGGCTAATGCAGCGATTTATGGCTCAAACGGAGGTAATGGCGTAATCGCTATCTACACTCGTCGCCATACCAAAAATTCAGTGATAGCCAAATCGAAGGGTGATGTATTGAAAGGATATGATTTGAGTAAGCCTTTTTACTTTCCAGACTACAGCCAGCCACCGACTGACGGCACCAAAGAACCCGATAGCCGCTTGACACTTTATTGGAACCCCGAAATAATAACCGACCCCAACGGTGAAGCAATAGTTTCGTTTTTTGCTTCAGATATTATTGGCAATTTTAAAATTATGGTCGAGGGCATGAGCCTTGATAATGTGGGTATGGCTACTAAATTAGTTCGGGTTGATGTAAAAAAATAAGTGTTATAATTTTTAAATTCTAAGAAAAAATGTGATAATTGTAAGTCCAAAGTTATCTTACCCTATCACATAATGAGTATTACAAAAGAAAAGACCAATCTTAGTTTTTGGCAAATCTGGAATATGAGCTTCGGCTTTTTGGGAATCCAGTATGGTTTTGGCTTACAGCAAGCCAACATGAGTCCCATTTATCGCTACCTCGGTGCCGATGAGGCTTCTATTCCTGGCCTTTGGCTCGCTGGCCCTCTCACTGGTTTGTTGCTACAGCCTATCATTGGGGCTATTTCTGACAAAAGTTGGTCGCCTACTTGGGGCCGCCGTAAGCCTTTTATATTAGTAGGTGCATTGTTGGGGAGCATTGCCATGATATTGATGCCCAACTCTTCGACAATATGGATGGCCGCTGGCCTTATGTGGATGCTCGACGCAGGTTTAAACTCTGCCATGGAGCCTTTTCGTGCCTTTGTGGGTGATATGCTCAACGACAAACAGCAACCAACTGGTTTCGCAGTGCAGTCGTTTATGGTTGGTTTTGGCCAAACATTAGCTAATCTGATGCCTTACATTTTGCCTTTTGTGGGTATTTCGATGGTACTGTCCAATACCGAACTCACAAATGGTATCCCAAACTCGGTGCGCTATCCGTTTTATATTGGTGCCGCCGCCATACTTCTTACAGTTTTTTGGACACTGCGCACTACCACAGAGTACCCACCCGAAAACGACGACTACAAAAAAGTACACGCTTTTACTGACGATGAAAAAAAATCAATTTCGTTCTGGCATCTGGCCCTCACTGTTGGTGCTGCTCTCTTGGCATTTGGTTTTGCGTACTTTTCGGCTGGTTTGGCCAATGGCCTCAAATGGGGATTAGGTATTATGGCAGGGGGTTATTTGTTGTTGATGTTACCTGTTTTCAAAGAAATATTAGCTTCGCTGTCGTCTATGCCAACCGTTATGAGGCAGTTGTGGTGGGTCAAGTTTTTTACATGGTATGGCTTGCCGCTTATGTGGCAATATCTGTCGTTGGCAGTAGCCAAATATGCTTTTGCCGCTCCCGATACACTCTCAAATCCAGCAGGTTTTGAAGCTGGTACCAAGTGGGGCGGGCTTTGCTTTGCCGCTTTTAGTATTGCTTGCGCCGTAGTTTCTATTTTTATTCCACGTATTGCCAAAGCCGTAGGTAGCAACCGAGGTACACATGCGCTGTTTTTGTGTATAGGTGCTTGTGGGTTTTTCTTGACACTTACCTCCAACGACAAGTATATCTATTTGGCAGGTATGACCATTATTGGTCTCATGTGGGGTTCAATTATGTCGATGCCCTATCTGATGCTCGCTTCGGTAGTCCCTCAAGCAAAAATGGGAGTCTATATGGGTATTTTCAATGGCTTTATTTGCGTACCTCAGTTTATTGGAATGCTCACTGTGCCTCTTTTTTACAAAACTTTATTGGGCAACGACCCTCGCAACGCCTTGGTACTGGCCGGGGTTTGTATGTTGTTTGCTGCGGCCTCTTGTTTTTTGGTAACTGAGAAAAAAACTGCATAGCCCTATCTTTCATTTTCAATCAAAAAATAATCTCAATGTCTGAATCTGTATCTCGCAAACACCCCGAGGGGTTGTTTTTATTATTTGCTTCCGAAATGTGGGAGCGGTTTTCTTATTATGGTATGAGAGCAATCTTGGCTCTATATTTAACCAAAGCATTGCTATATGACAAAGCCACGGCTTCAAATTTATACGGTGGCTATGTTGGCCTCATATACATGACACCACTCATCGGAGGTTTTATTGCCGATAAATATTGGGGCAATAGGCGTTCGATTATTTCGGGCGGAATCATGATGTCGATAGGGCAATTTGTGCTTTTTTCATCGGCCATAGTTGGTAGCTCTGCCTTCGGCACATTTTTGCTTTTTTTTGGTTTGGGGTTAATGATTGTAGGCAACGGTTTTTTTAAGCCCAATATTTCGTCAATGGTTGGCACACTTTATGCCCCCAACGACTCTCGCCGAGACGCAGCCTACACCATTTTTTATATGGGAATCAACACAGGGGCATTTCTTGGAAACTTCATTGCCAGTATTTTTGGAGACACTGGCAATCCCGATGATTTCAAATGGGCGTTCTTGGCCTGTGGTATCGCTATGGCACTCGGTAGCTTTGTGTTTTGGTGGGGGCAGAATAAATACCTCTTTACATGGGACGGCAAGCCTGTGGGTGCTACACCGGCCAATTCGCCAGGTGTTCGCCAAATTTATTACTGGATTCCAGCCCTTTTAATTATAGCACTCGGTATTTTGTATATTGATGCTTTTGTAACCAATATCATTTTTCCATTTCTGATACTGTCAGCAATCGTGATTGCTTATATTGTTTTTGCCGATAAAACATTGACCAAACTCGAACGAGAAAAAGTAGCCGTTATTTTTATTGTTTCGTTTTTTGTAATATTTTTCTGGGCAACATTCGAGCAAGCACCTGCCTCACTGACATTTTTTGCTGACGAACAAACCGACCGCTTCGTTGGTATCAACACAAGCCGTTGGATAGTTCTAACTATTTTGGGATTACTTGCTTATGGTCTTTATAAACTCTTGGCCAACCTTTTAACAATACCAAAGGCATTTAATCAGTTTTTCTTCTATCCTATTGCGGCGGTCATTGTAGCCACTATTGGTTACTCTGTTGTATCGCCTTCCAACTACGTCATGGAGCTTGTGCCACCGAGTATGTATCAAAACCTCAACTCGTTTTATGTCGTTACCTGCGCCCCACTTATGGCTCTTTTGTGGGGCTTTTTGGGTAAACGCAATGCAGAGCCATCGTCTATCAAAAAAATGGCTATTGGCCTACTTTTGGTTACATTGGGTTTTGTATTGATAGAATTTGCCGTTAAGAACTTAGCCCCCAATGTCAGAGTAAGTATGTTTTACTTGATTGGAATGTATTTTTTACATTCTATTGGTGAGTTGTGTTTGTCGCCTATTGGATTGTCGTTGGTCAATAAACTCTCACCAACAAAATTTGTGTCATTGATGATGGCCGTTTGGTTTTTGGCACCAGCTATTGCCAACAAAGCCGCAGGTATGATTTCTGCATTGTACCCAGAAGATGGCAAGGTAACTAACTTTTTAGGAATTGATATTCATAATTTGTACGAATTTTTCTTAATCAATGTTGGAATTTCTGGCGTGGCTTCGCTGGTATTGTTCTTATTGGCAAGCCGATTGAGTAAAATGATGGGAGGCATAAAATAACAAAAATATGACCAAACACGACCTTCGTAAGCAGTTTAAGGAGCGTCGTCGAGCATTGACAGCGTTGGAGGTGGCCGAGCAGAGCGAAGCCATCGCCCAACGCTTTTTCGATTTTTTTGATGTAGCCCAAATGCACGCCATTCACAGCTACTTGCCCATCGAAAGCCAGAACGAAGTCAATACTTTTTGTATTCTTAATACCATCAACAAACTTTTTTTACAAACTCAAATCGTCATTCCCAAGGTCATTCCCAATACCGCCGACCTTAACCATTATTTATGGAAACCAGAAACAGAACTCACCCAAAACCAGTGGAATATTCCAGAACCAAATTCAGTTATCAGTTATCAGTTATCAGGGAGCGATGAAACGCTCCAGCATATCCAGTTAGTCATTGTTCCATTGTTGGCTTACGACATATTTGGCAATCGAGTGGGTTATGGCAAAGGATTTTATGACCGATTTTTGGCTCAATGTTCGCCTAATGTTATCAAAGTTGGGTTGTCTTTTTTTGAGCCAGTAGCCCGTATCGAAGATATAAACCCCTGTGATATTCGGCTTGACTACTGCATTACCCCCACCAAAATAGGAGCATTTTGAGTAAGTATTACCAAACTTCAAACTTCGATTAACTAATTTGGTACGAGATTTGTTATTTGTATATCAAAACTCAAATAAACGATGTCTCAAAACCGATATATCAAGCGACTGTTGGCCTATTTTGTACGAGGGCTGGTGCTGGTAGCACCTATATATTTCACGCTTTACATCATCAAGCGTGCTATTGAGTATTTAGATGGTATTCTGCCAATTTACATTCGAGATGCCAACAACGAGTCGCTCTACTTGCCAGGTATAGGGTTGCTGATTATTGTAACTGGGATTGTATTGTTGGGTTTTGTGTTTTCGAGATTTGTCCCGCAGTCGTTTTTTTCAATGGGCGAAAACCTCCTCAAAAAACTGCCACTTGTAAGTCTTATTTACTATTCAATCAAAGACTTGATTACGGCATTTGTTGGTAACAAGCGCAAGTTCAATCAGCCTGTGGTAGTAACAATAAACGAGCAGTCTAATATCAAAAAATTGGGTTTTTTGACACAAACGGATCTGTCTCAATTAGGTTTAGACGGCTATGTGTCGGTGTATTGCCCACATTCGTATGCTTTTTCTGGAGAGATGTTCATAGTACCTGCTACGAGTGTGCTACAAGTCGATATGAGCAGTACCGAACTCATGAAAATGATAGTATCGGGTGGTGCTTCGAGTTAGAGATTCCTGATGACACGCCTTGCCAGTGAAGTTTTGCTGTAATTGGCTAAGTTCCAAACCTGTCCCCATTTGAGGCTGTTTTTGAGGCGGTAGGCACGCATTTTCAAAAAATATCCTGTTGTCATATACAACAAAAACAGCACCACTATACCAGCTACTGCTTCGGTATTTGTAAATTCAGTAAAAGTATATGAGTAAAACATAGTGTGCAGCACTGTTGCCCCGCACAGTGTCATCGTAGCTTGAAGGTGGCTCATACCATTGTCTATAAAAATATGGTGCATGTGGTTACGGTCTGCATAAAATGGCGAACGGCCATTGAGGACTCTTACCACAAAAACACGGAGGGTATCAAATATTGGCACGATTAAGAGTACAACTGCAAATACAGGAGCGTTCAAAAAAGATTCAGCATTTGGGTTTTTGAGCAGCATAGCGTTTATTCTAATGAACTCGATTGCGAAGAATGCCAACAGAAAGCCAACTATCAACGAGCCTGTATCGCCCATGAAAATTTTGCTGGTATTTGAAAAGTTGAACCGAAGAAAACCAAGTAACCCGCCAGCCATTGAGAACGCTAAACAGGCAACTGAATAATGGCGATTGAGCAAAAACCAAGTGCCAAAACAAATGCTGGCAATAAAACCTACACCGCCAGCAAGGCCGTCGATACCATCGATAAGATTGATGGCGTTGATGAGCGCAATAAATATAAAAATAGTAAACGGCACACTAAACCAATCGGATACTTCAAAATAGCCAAATATACCAAATAAATTATCGATTTTGAGACCACCCAAAAACACCAACGTCGATGCCGCAATGACTTGCAGGAGTAGCTTTTTGGCTGGGTCAAGCATTAGTAAATCGTCTTTTAGACCCAAAAAAAACAACATCGTTATACCAACTATTGACAAGTTGGTGAGGTAGCTGTCGTTTAGATCGTTGAAGTGTGGCCACAAAAAATGGCCTATCAATATACCAGCAAAGATGGCTATGCCACCAAACTTGGGCGTGGCATCTTTGTGTGCGCTGCGATAGTTGGGAATTTCTTTGAGATTGAGTAAATCGCAAAAATTTATAATAATAGGGATAGATATAACTGCAATTGTGCAGGCTATCAAAAACGAAATAAGGCATTGAGACACCTCGTGATGGAGAATGTCTTTGTACTCATTTCGCAGAATATCTATAAGTATATCTGCATTCATGATTGAAACAATAAGATAGTTTTGTAGAAATCGTATCTACACAAATTCATAACGTTGTGCTAAGTTAGGTTATTGGTTTTTGATTTTTATACAATCGAATAATAAATTATTGTAAATTATTATTTAAAGGAGTCTTTTTTATCTATTTATAAACTGTGCTATTTTTCTAAGTGGCTTCAACCAAAGGGTAAAAAAATAGGGTTTTAGGTCATTTACTTTCCATGCTTTTCGGTCATTTTGGTTTGCTCTCATGCGGTTTTCGACTGAGTTGTTACTCGCCCCGCCAGTACGCATTTTTACAATTATTTCAGGCAAATAAGCTGTTTTTAGTCTGTTCTTGTACAAAAATCGCAGCATCAGTTCATAGTCGGCTGCTGTTCCTAAGTCTAATCTAAACGTACCGTATTTTTGATAGGACGCACGTTTTACAAAAAAAGTTGGGTGCGGTGGCATCCAGCCATACAAAAAACTGTTTCGGTCAAAGTTGCCAGATTTCCAATAACGAGTTACTTTATCTAAATGCTTGGTGTCTATAAAAACTAAATCTGCGTACAGTCCATCAGCTTGTGTTGCCTGTATTTTTTTTACAATTTTTTCAATTACGCTATTATCCTTGTACAAGTCATCGGCGTTCAATATTCCTATCATGTCACCCGTTGCTATTGCGATGCCTTTATTCATTGCATCGTATATTCCGTTGTCTGTCTCTGACTGAAATACAGCAATTTTTGAGCCAAAGTCTTTTATTATTTTCTGTGTTCCGTCATTTGAACAGCCATCGATAATAATGTATTCAATATTGCCGTATGTTTGGCTCAAAACTGACTCAATACAGTCTTTTATTGTTTGCGCGCCGTTATAAACTACGGTGATAATACTAACTTTCACTTCGTTATGTTTCGATTTTTGACAAACACCGCTGGGTTGCCTTGATAAATACTATATGGCTCTAAGTCTTTGGTAGCTACCGAATTAACGGCCAAAACTGAGTGGCTTTTACAAGTAACTCCAGGGCAAACAATGGCTTTGGCCCCAATCCAAGCACCTGCTTCTATAATTATTTTTCCTATCCGCAAATCGAAAGTACTAAGGGTATAGTCGTGGTTACCAGTTAGTAGCATTGCCCCTTGCGACAAACAGACACTTTCACCGATATTCACCTCTACCAGATTATCTATCCATACTCCCTCACCTATCCAGACGTGGTTTCCTACCGAAAGTAACCACGGGTATTTTATGTTCACCCGGGGCTTGATGACTACACCTTTACCTACTTTTGCACCAAAGGCTCTCATTATCATAGACTTAACAGGATTTGGTATTGGCAAAAATGAATTAAAAATAATAGAATTAGTTAAAAACCAAAGTAAATTTTTAAGAAAAGGGGGCTTCGAGTACCAGCTATTGTCATACTTCGACAGGTCGGTTTGGAAGTTTGAGTAAATCTTTTCCATATTCTGTTTTAAAATAATCAATGATAGCCGTCCTGTCTTTACCTACTCGATGATACATTTCATACATTTTGGCATCGACCAAAAACCGATACCAAAGCCCTTGTAAAAAATGCCATATAAGTCCTTTTGTGCCGTCTAAAAAGCCTAATTTAAAAACAAACCTGAATATAAAATAAACAAAGGGTCTTGTAAAAAGTGGCAGATTGGCATATTTTAGTTTCAAATACCGTTTGCGTTGGTCTTGTGTACCAAATAGCCGTGCTTCGACTTTTTGGGCATCGGTAAAATTATATTTGGTATCTAAAAGTACAATCATTTCGAGAATGGCGTATTGATTGTGCTTTTGAATCCACCAAGTCAAATTGTTTAGATTATTATCTACAATATCGTTTTTGAGTTGGACAGCTTTGCCATGTAAAAGTTTAATATGTTCGTCCATCCAAAGATCTTCGCATATTCCAGCACCATTGCGCCAAAGTCTAAGCAACCAAATTGGATAATAACCTCCATGCTTAATCCATTTGTTCATAAAAAACACCCGACGTTTCACGTACAAGCCTGTTGTATCGTCTGGTATTGAATGAAGGGTTTGGTTTATTTCTTCGGCCAACTCTGGTAACACATACTCGTCGGCATCTATCCGCATCAACCATTTGGTATTGAATGGATTTGCCGCTATTCCAACATTGATTTGAGTTGAGTGATTTACCCACTTATTAAACAACGTTTTGGCCCCCAGATTTTCTACAATCTCAATTGTATTATCGGTTGAGCCAGAATCAACTACAAAAATCTTATCAGTAAATGGCAATAAACTTTTGATACAGCGCGCTATGTGCTGCTCTTCGTTTTGTGTCAAGATGATTACGGATATGTCTTGCATATTTTGAATTATACCGTAAAATTGTACTTTTTTGTGTTAATATGCAAGAAGTAGGGCTTTTTTTTGCATAATTACAATTATTGAAGACCATAATCCAAAATATTATTTTAGTAGTTATACTTTTTAATCGGACTTTGTTGTTTACTTTTGTTGGCCAATTGTAATATCCTCGTAAAAATAATTAAGCGATACAATTTGCCGTTATTGCCGTCTAAAACACTATAATTTTTAAATTGAAATCAATCATAATAAATCCCATTGGCCGAACAATTAAGACTGAAATCCAGTTGGCATCGTCCAAAAGTGAAAGTAACCGTGCGCTTATTATCAATGCCTTAACTGGTTTTGAGGGTGACTTACGCAATATTTCGGCTGCACGAGACACCCAAACTATGCTTAGACTGCTACAAAGCCAAGACACGGTAGCCGATGTACTTGATGCTGGTACAACTATGCGGTTTTTGACGGCTTATTTTGCCATAACAGGCCAACAAAAAACAATGACTGGTACAGCCCGAATGTGCGAACGACCAATTGGTATATTGGTCGATGCTCTTAGAATATTGGGGGCTAAGATTGACTACCAAAACAAAGAGGGCTATCCGCCGCTTGCTCTGAGTGGATTTCAATATTTGGGTAATAATCAATTGGCCATCAGAGGAGATGTGAGTAGCCAGTACGTTTCGGCATTGTTGATGATAGCACCTACTTTGCCCAATGGCATTGAACTAACTTTGACTGGAAACGTTGGCTCACGGCCGTACATCGAAATGACGCTTCAACAAATGGCAGCCTTTGGTATTGGTTATGTGGCTGACTGGACAACCAATACCATTAAAATACCCGCACAAGCGTATAAGCCAGTAGTTTATGAGATAGAGTCCGACTGGTCGGGGGCCAGTTATTGGTATAGCTTGGTGGCTATGGCCAACGATGCTGAGATTGAACTATTAGGGCTAAAAGAAAAATCGTTGCAGGGAGACAGTGCCATTGTGCAAATAATGAAACCGTTGGGCGTACAAAGTGAGTTTACGAGCAGAGGTGTAAAACTCTCAAAGATTGCCGCCAAAACTTCGTTGGAGTGGGATTTTAGCGATTGTCCAGACTTGGCGCAGACGGTGGCGGTTTGTTGTGCCGTCAAGAATATTAAACTAACATTGACTGGTATAGAGAGCCTTAAAATCAAAGAAACTGACCGTATAGCTGCCCTACAAGCGGAGTTACCAAAAGTGGGTGGCGAGCTGGTAGAGATAGAAAAAAACACAAAATATATAGTTAGAAGTCTGCAATCAGAAATACAAAACCAAGTACCAATCAATACCTACGATGACCATCGTATGGCCATGGCTTTTGCGCCTGTGGGTGTATTGCGGTCTATCGAAATCTTAGAGCCGCTGGTTGTGGCCAAGTCATACCCGAGTTTTTGGGACGATATGGCGAGGGTTTGCGTGTTATGATGTTTGTAACTATTTGGGCAAAAATAATATAGTATTTCAGTTTTGATAACTGATTGATTTGACTACAATATTTAACTCACAACCCCAGACTATG
>JAYVJH010000006.1:0-9017 GCA_043769455.1 Runella sp.
CACCGAAATCAAGGCACAGATTAGGTATAAATTTTGAGGTCAGCGCGTCATTCTGTCATAATTTCAATCATTTTATGTAACTTTGTTTTCAATATTTTAAAGCACTCACGACTCCTAACTTATACTGTACTTCCGATGTCTGATACAATCAAAACCATTCCCCTTAATGATATTCACCACGGCCTGGGCGCAAAAATGATGCCTTTTGCAGGCTACATGATGCCAGTCCGCTATTCGTCCGATTTAGAAGAACACCACACCGTTCGCAATGGTGTAGGTGTGTTTGATGTCTCGCACATGGGCGAGTTTGTGGTCAAGGGCGAGAGGGCTACTGAGTTTTTGCAATATGTGATTTCAAACGATGTGGCCAAACTCACCGATGGCAAAATATTATACGGCTACTTGCCCAATCATGACGGTGGTGTGGTGGACGATTTATTAGTTTATCGTTGGGACGAAAACGAATATTACTTAGTCGTAAATGCTTCAAATATCGAAAAAGACTGGAACTGGCTACAAGCACAAAATACGTTTGGAGTCAAGATGCAAAACCTGTCTGACGAGCTTTGTCTGTTTGCTGTTCAGGGGCCGCTCGCTACCCAGACTCTCCAAAAACTGACCGATGTAAATTTGTCAGAAATGGATTATTATACTTACAAATCTGGTACGCTGGCCGGCATCGACGACGTGTTTATATCGGCTACTGGCTACACGGGTGCTGGTGGTTTTGAGATTTATGTCTGGAACAAAGATGCCGAAGCTATGTGGAAAGCTATTTTTGAGGCAGGTGCTGAGTTTGACATTAAGCCAATTGGCCTTGGTGCAAGAGATACACTCCGCCTCGAAATGGGCTATTGCCTCTATGGCCACGAACTCAACGACACCGATTCACCACTCGAAGCTGGCTTGGGTTGGGTAACAAAGTTTAACAAAAATTTTATCAATTCTGACAATTTATTAAAACAAAAAGAGACAGGATTAAGTCGTAAACTCATTGGTTTTGAACTAATTGACAGAGGCATACCTCGTGGCGACTACGAACTGTGCGATGCCAGTGGCCAAACAATAGGCCATGTAACGTCAGGCACGCAGTCGCCGACTTTGGGTAAGGGTATTGGCTTGGGCTTTGTACCAACTACTATGAGCAAAATAGGCACAGAAATTTTTGTAAAAGTACGAGACAGACTCCTCAAAGCGGTAGTAGCCAAAGTGCCATTTGTACAAAAGGGAGTCTGAAATTAGTGGTTTTTGTGGCCAATAAAATTAAACACCAAAAATTGAAAAAAATTAAAGGCACTCATTCAGTAATTAGAAAGTAAAACTCTGACACAAGCTACCACAAACATCAGTATTTCGGTGGGCTGGCACATTGAGCATTTGCTTTTGGTAGCAAATGGTATAATCAGTGCGCTCAAAAAATCAGACCCTGCTCAATATAAATGACGGTTTAAGTAGTCGTGAGTATATAGTACAGTGTCGTGAGTTAAATACAATGCTGTCAATCAGTAAATTATCAAAATTAAAATACCGTATTAGTTTTGAACAAGTATTTAAGTTTATTTTGTGTAGTTAGTTATAGTAAGTAGTAATGTAAAATTATGAATGACGGTACGCCGCTGCAAACAAATAAATATTTGATTTTCAGCAATTTAGCCAAATTTTAAATCATGTTTAATTCTGCCTGATTATTTATTCATCTCAGCCCTAAAAAAACCTTTACGCATTAACTAAAAATGTACAGACTCGGAATAGACATAGGTGGCACGTTCACTGACTTGGTATTATTAGAAGAACAAACAGGGAATTTATTTTTTGGTAAAACCCTCACCACTTACGACAACCCAGCCAATGGCATCGTCAAAGGCATAATAGAACTCCTTGACAGAGAAAATATTAAGCTCTCGCAGGTACGCAACATTGTGCATGGCACTACGCTCGTAACCAATGCCGTCATAGAGCGGCGTGGAGCCAAAACAGGGCTAATTACAACCAAGGGCTTTGAGGACGTACTCGAAATTGGGCGTGAACTTCGCTATGACATTTACGATATTTTTTTGACTGTCCCAGAGCCGCTTGTACCTCGCAATTTGCGATTGGGAGTGTCAGAACGAATTGATTATCAAGGAAATATTATTACGCCTATTGATTTTTTAGAAATAGAAACTCAGGTTACTAAATTGGTTTCAGAAGGTTGTGAGTCTATTGCAGTTTGTTTTTTGCAGTCCTTTACTAACCCCGTCCATGAGCGAGCCGTAGGCGACTTTATCAAAACCAACTACCCACATATTTACGTCAGTTTATCGGTGGACGTCATGCCTGAAATTCGTGAATATGAGCGCACTTCGGCTACAACCATGAACGCCTATGTGCAGCCCATTACCGATCAATACCTAAGTAATTTGCGAGATAGACTCAAAGTACTTGGTTTTGAGGGGACGATTGAAATCATGATTTCGTCGGGCCGACTGACGAGTTTAGATGGCGCACGCAAAACACCGATTCAACTCTTGGAATCGGGGCCTGCGGGAGGTACAATGGCGGGGGTTTTTTATGGTAAATTAACTGGCATCAAAGACCTGTTGGCCTTTGATATGGGCGGCACAACGGCCAAGGCTTCTATGATTTTTGACCTAAAACCCGAAATCACCAATCAATTTGAAGCCGCAAGGGTTATGCGTTTCAAAAAAGGCTCTGGCTTGCCTGTGCGTATTCCAGTTATTGACATGATAGAAATTGGTGCAGGCGGCGGCAGTATTGCTTATGTCGATAAATTGGGACTATTGAAAGTTGGCCCCGAAAGTGCCGCCTCAGAACCCGGACCAGCTTGCTATGGTCGTGGTGGGAGTCGGCCAACTGTAACCGATACTGACTTAGTGCTGGGGTATTTGAATCCAGATTATTTTTTGGGCGGAACTATGCAACTCGACCTCGAAGCCGCTCGCAAGGCCATTGACGAGCATTTGGCCAAACCACTCAATATCAGCATCGAAGCCGCCGCAATGGGCGTGCATCGTATCGTAAACGAAAACATGGCCAATGCCGCACGGGTACACATTCTCGAAAAAGGCCATGACCCACGACTATACAGCATGACGGCTTTTGGCGGTGCAGGTCCCGTTCATGCTTTTGGTGTAGCACGGCTCTTGGGTAGCCCGCAGTTGATTGTTCCTGTTGGGTCGGGGGTATTGTCGGCGTTGGGTTTTCTGGTGTCGCCCGTAGCGAGCGAGCTTATTCGTAGTTATGTGTGTCCTGTCAATATGATTGATTGGACACTGCTCAACCGCTATATGACCGAAATGGAAGCCGAGGGAATAGCGTTTTTGGAATCGTCGGAGATGAAAACAGATTGTAACCCGACTACTCGGCGCATGGCCGATATGCGTTATTCGGGTCAAGGCCATGAGATTAGTGTTGAAATTCCGAATGGCGTTTTATCCGAAAATTCATTGACCGAAATCGAAAGCAACTTCAAAAAAGAATATCAGATGCGTTATGGCAAACTTATCGAAGACATTGGTATTGAGGCCGTTACATGGAGGGTAGTAGTGAGCGGCCCAACACCAGAAATACTACCAAAACAAATTGTACCCAAGTCTCAAAAGTCAGCTACGGCACTCAAAGGTTACAGAAAAGTATTTTTGGCAGGCGAAACAGACTATGCAGATGTACCCGTTTATGGTCGTTATGACTTACAATCTGGCGATAGTTTTGAAGGTCCAGCCGTTATCGAAGAAATGGAAAGTACGTTTATTGTAGGTCAAAAAAGTGTTGTATTGATTGACAAATTTCGTAATATTGTTGTAAAAATGTAAAAATCAGTAAAATCAACAATACTATGAAGTTCTTATCATTTGGAAAAGGTAGTTTTCAGAAAGTCAAACAAAAAAAGAAAGTAAATCCCAAAAACGAAAAGATTAGGGTTATTGAGAAAGCACCTGTTTTTGCACCTGTCGATTTAACCGAAGAACCTGAGCTGACAGCCTAAGCCTGTGTCGCCACCTTTGTTTTGAGATAATGTCCGTTTACATATATCCCCAAAATGGAAGCCGAAAAAATTGACACAGAACGATGTATCTTAGAAAAACTAAGTTTAGACGATACCGCTTTTATTTATGAATTAGTAAACACCGCAGGCTGGGTCAAAAACATTGGCGACCGAAACGTTCGCTCATTTCAAGATGCTCAAAATTATGTTCAAAAAATAATTGACGATCTTAACGTAAACTATTGGACGGTGAGTCTTAAAAATAGTGTCTCAACAGTTGGTATCGTAACACTCATCAAAAGAGAACACCTCGCACATCACGACATTGGTTTTGCTTTTTTGCCCCAATATACCCAAAACGGGTACGCCTACGAAACAACCAAAGCACTACTGAACGAAATAACAAAAAGGCAAGTCCACACACATATTTTAGCCATCACAATCATAGACAACCACAACTCTATCAGGCTCTTAGAAAAATTAGGATTTGTGATAGACTCTACAACCGAAGTCGAAAACGAATTGCTTCTTTATTGTACTTTAACAGTCATTAACTAATGGCTTAAGATTGCGATGTGTTAGCTGATGACTTATATCAATCTATTTCGTATTTTTGTGTTTTAATTCAGATACACAATGCCCCAAAAATATACCATTACTGCCGCGCTTATTTATGCCAATGGCCCCATTCATATCGGTCATTTGGCTGGTTGTTATATTCCTGCCGATATTTATGCCCGATACTTGCGTTTGGCTGGCCACGATGTAGCTTTTGTGAGCGGTACCGACGAGCATGGCGTACCTATTACGATTCGTGCCAAAAAAGAAGGACTCACTCCGCAGCAAGTTGTCGATAAATATTATGGGCAAATCAAGCAGTCGTTTGCCGATTTTGGCATTTCGTTTGACGTTTACTCTCGTACCAGTTTGCCAGTTCATCACCAAACTTCACAAGATTTTTTTACGACTTTATACAACAAAAATGCGTTCGTTGAAGAAGTATCAGAACAATATTTTGATGAATCGGCACAGCAGTTTTTGGCCGACCGCTACATTGTAGGCGAGTGTCCTGTTTGTGCCAATCTCAATGCCTATGGCGACCAATGCGAACGCTGCGGAACGGCTCTTAGCCCACTCGAACTCAAAAATCCACGCTCGATGCTCTCGGGTGCAACGCCAATATTGAAAGCCACCAAAAACTGGTATTTGCCACTCGACAAAATGCAACCCGACATCGAGGCTTACGTTAATTCGCATAAAGAATGGAAAGTAAATGTTTTTGGACAGTGCCAATCGTGGCTCAAAGATGGCTTACGGCCACGTGCCATGACACGAGACTTAGACTGGGGCGTAAAAGTGCCACTACCCGACAGCGACGGCAAAGTGCTTTATGTTTGGTTCGATGCGCCAATCGGCTACATATCGGCTACCAAAGACTGGCTTATTCAGAAAAATGGTACTGACAGCGGCTGGCAAAACTACTGGCAAGACCCCGAGCGTAAACTTGTTCATTTTATTGGCAAAGACAATATCGTTTTTCATTGTATTATTTTTCCGGCTATGCTCATGGCACACGGCGGCTACACACTGGCCGATAACGTACCCGCCAACGAATTTATGAACTTAGAGGGCGACAAAATCAGTACCTCTCGCAACTGGGCAGTTTGGCTACACGAATATCTACAAGAGTTTCCCGACAAACAAGATGTGCTGCGCTATGTGCTGGCAGCCAATGCTCCCGAAACCAAAGACAATGATTTTACATGGAAGGATTTTCAGACCAGAAATAACAGCGAATTAGTGGCAATTTTTGGCAATTTTGTCAATCGTGCCATCGTGCTTACTCATAAGTTTTGTGATGGAAAAGTGCCACCATTGGGCGAACTGACAGATATTGACCGCATAGCATTGGATACTCTGGCCGAGCTTCCTGCCAAGATTGGGCAGTCTATTGAGCAATATCGATTCCGTGAAGCACTCGCTTCGGTGATGGACATGGCTCGTTTGGGCAATAAATATTTGGCCGATACCCAACCTTGGCACGCCATCAAAACCGATCCCGAGCGTGTGAATACCATTCTCAATGTTTCGTTACAAATTGTCGAAAAATTAGCCACCGTCTGCGAGCCATTCATGCCATTTACAGCCGATAAGATTAGAAAACAGTTAGACATTAGTCAAGAGTCATGGGTCGAGAGTCATGGGTCAAATTTGTTCACCCAAAACTCAAAACTCAAAACTCAAAACCCTATCGGCGAAGGATTTTTGTTGTTTGAAAAAATAGAAGACAGCACCATAGAGGCACAAATACAGAAACTACAAAACTCAAAGCTAATGAACGAATTGGAAACAAAAAAAATAGCCGACATCAAGCCCGAAATCACATTCGATGATTTTGGTAAAATGGACATCAGAGTAGGTACAATCGTGGCTGCCGAAAATGTGCTAAAAAGTAAAAAATTGCTCAAACTAAGCGTAGCAGACGGCCACGAAACACGAACGATATTGAGCGGCATTGCCGAATATTTCAAGGCCGAGGAAGTAGTTGGTAAGCAAGTTTGTTTTTTGGCCAATCTTGCACCACGTCAAATAATGGGCCAAACATCACAAGGTATGATACTGATGGCCGAAGACAGGGACGGTAGTTTGGCATTCGTACAGCCGTCCAAAACCGTTTGGGACGGTGCTGGTGTAAATTAATGAGTCATGAGTAATAGTACGGTGTCGTGAGTTAAATACAATGCTGTTAATCAGTAAGTTATCGAAATCAAAATACCGTATTACTTTTATTCACATGCTTAAAAAACGATTCTGAAATATTTGTTTTAGCACAAAACTAAACTGCACAACAATTTTTGAAAAGTCAAATCAGTTGCCGTTGGCTTCAGCCAACGGACTAAAAGCAAGTCATATTTATGGGCTTTGGTCAAAAAGTGCAACTAATTTTTGACCAAAGCCGAGTTATTTTTCCTATCCCCAGAGCCGCTTGCTGGCAATGGCTGCCCCTTCGGCCATGGCCGCCAGTTTGGCATAAACAATTTCTTCGTCCACCGACCCAAAGCCTGCAAATGTCGAAAAACCGCAGTCAGTTCCTGCCATTACTCGCTCTTTACCCACAATATTGGCATAAGTTTCGATGCGTTGAGCCACCAATTCGGGGTGTTCAATAAAGTTGGTGGTAGAATCTAACACGCCAGGAATCAAGATTTTATCGTCTGGAATTTGATTCTTAAAATCCCTAAATACTGTCCATTCGTGGGCATGGCGAGGGTTGGCCGTTTCAAAAAGTAATCCTTGTGGTTTGGCTTTGAGGGCTATCGGCAATACCATACTCATCGGTGCGTCGTGGTGGTGTGGGCCTTCGTAGTTTCCAAAACATACGTGCATTCTCACTCGGTCGGCAGCAATATTCCGCAAAGCGTAGTTCAGTACCTCTATGTGTTGCGAAGCCAGCCGCACGTAGTTTTCTTCGCTTTCGTTCTTAAACATCATGTGTTTACCCAAACCAATATCGGGCGAGTCCAACTGCAAAATAAACCCTGCCGCCACAATGGCCTCGTACTCGGGGCGCATGGCCTCGGCTAATGCTTCTAAATATTGGTCTTGGGTGGAGTAATGTTTATTGGGCAAAAACAGTGCAATGACCCCAGGCGAAGCGGCGTTCATAAAAGTATCGTGAGGCCGATGGGCTGCGATGGCGGCACTGAAATTGGCCACATCGTCTTCGAGCGGAATCATACTTTTTACTTCTACTTTTGCCACACAACAAGGCCGAGAATAAGTAGGCGTACCGCCACCTTTGGAGGCTCGCTGCATAAAACCCGGGAAGTCTTCTAAGTCGCTTGGCGGGTTGCGAGGGCTGTCGCCTTCAAAACCTGTGATGCGGTCTTTGATGTAGGTCGAATAACTAATTTTACTCATTTCGCCATCGCTCACCACGTCCACACCTGCTTTTATTTGGCGTGCTACCACTTCATCAACGGCGATTTTTATGGTTTGGTTAAACACTTCGGCATCAACGGCTTCGTTGCGTTCTTTGGCAAAAACCAAATCGGTAACGGCTTTGGAACGGGGCAAACTGCCCACGTGGGTTGTCAGAATACGGTCAGTACTGGTTTTCATTATTTTTGGTTTAAGTATATTTTTTGTAGCGACACCATCGCTTTGAGCGATGGTGTCGCTGATTTTTGGGTAGTGTTTATTTGTTATTTTAAGTTCTATTTATCTTACGACTTCGTTCCAATACATTCAGTCCTTGCTCAAATAAATAATGTAGAATGTCGATAAATACCCAGTTTTCAGATAATTTTTCACCGTCTCTTCTATAAATATCCACAATTCGCATGGGTGCATGGACATCGCTGGCAGGCAGCCCTAAGAATCCACCTTTATTGCGATTATTGAGATTTGGCCAACCAAAAAAACCGCAATAATGCCCTTCGGCAATGCTGGCGATGTGGCCATTGTAAACTTTATCTTTGAGGTTTTGACGAAACGGATACTGGTGTTGTTGCTGGTATCGAGCGATGGTATAAGCACTACCGATGCCCGTTGGGCCATACCAAATCATATCATTGTGCCAAGTACGAGCCAAAAACTCGGGCGGGCAACTATCAAAACCCGACACGTTGAGTTCGTTGAGGTCGCTTACCATTTTGGCTACCAACTCACGAGTTTTTACGGTTTGGGCTGGATTTTGTGCCTCAAAAAGTAATCCGTCATGCGTGCGAGGGCCTGCATACATCATCTCTGCACCCGTCATGGGCGGCAACGGATAATGCCCTGCTTGATGCATTACGCTCAGAATATCACAAAAAAAAGCAGTTTCGGCAATTTTACCATCGTTGGTTACTCGGTGAAATTCGGCATAACGAATAAAAATCATCTTACCTGTTGAGGGAATCCCCAACCAATTATTATCAAACAGCCCCAGCAAGTTTCCCATACTAACAACCCAAGCCGACTGCCCGTTATCACAACTATTTGCCCCTGCAAAAAAAACATCTTCTCGCCGCTGAATAGGCGAAAAAGC
>JAYVJH010000007.1:0-3285 GCA_043769455.1 Runella sp.
ATTTTTTTTGTTCAAAATAGTAAAGCTTATTCCATCTCAAAACTTATAAATCAATTTTTTTGCTAAAAACAATCAAATGTATGAAATCTAAATTTCTGATTTTAACCCTTTTTGCAAGCATGATGTTTTTTCAAGCTAAATCACAAGAAATGACTTATGTCAGAGGGGGTAGAATTTTATTTGAGAATAAAACAATTCAAAAACCGTCTGAAATTTTGTCTATAATTTCAAAAAAAGAATCGCCAGAACTACTTGCGACTTTCAACAAATACAAGTCAAATAGAGTTGCTGGACAGGTTATAGGATTTATTGGCGGATTTGGTGTAGGTTATTCGCTTGGAGGGGCAATTAGAGCCGGAAAAGTAAACGGTGGACTTTTGGCTGGCGGAGTAGGAGTTACCGTAATTGCAATCATTTTGGGTAATTCTGCAAATTCAAACCTCAAAAAAGTAGTTGATATTTACAATGGTAACTCAACCAACAAAGTTTCATTTCAGCCATTTTTAGAAACTGAATTAGGACTTACAAAAATAGGACTTGTCGCCAAATTTTAGCAATCTTGATAGCGGGCATGGTATGTTTGACAACTTTCTGAAAAGTTGTCAAACATCACTGTTAATAGCCCTGTTTAGACCACATTGGCAGTTTGTTCTTTTATTTTTTCGAGTTCGTCCTTCATCTGTACTACCAAATGCTGAATGGCCGCATCGTTGGCTTTTGAGCCAATGGTATTGATTTCTCGGCCTATTTCTTGAGCCACAAAGTTGAGTTTTTTGCCGTTGCTGTCTTTACTTTTTAGAGTTTGGGCAAAATACCCGAGGTGTGTGCGTAAGCGTACTTTTTCTTCTGATATGTCATATTTTTCGACATAATATATCAATTCTTGCTCAAATCTATTGGGGTCAAAAGCTTCGTCTGCTACTAATTCCTGTACGTTTTTGCGGAGTCGTTCTCGTACATTCGGAATCCGAAATACGTCCAATTCTATTACTTCGTCAAGTAATGTTCCGATTTTGGTAATTGAGCTTAGAAAAATACTTTCAAGTACTTGCCCTTCTCGCAGTCTAAACGCATCACAGTCTGCAATAGCTTCCCGAACGGTGGTCATAATATCAGCCCAATTTTCGGTGTCTTGATTGTCTAATGCCGCCTCGTTCTGATAGGCGTTGGGCATCAGTAATGCCGCCTGAAACAAGTCAGTTGGGTTGGGTTCAAAGCCCAGACTTTGGGCTGTTTGTTGCAAATCTCTAAAATACGCTTGTACCAATGGCCGATTGACGACCGTACCAGCAGCGGCCTCACCCACAGGCGACACAGTGAGAATAAACTCGATTTTGCCTCGCTCAAACTGCTGACTGATAAGATTGCGAACCTCTATTTCATGCCCCGAATAACTGCGTGGCACACGGCAATAGACATCTAACTGTTTGGAATTGAGTGTTTTTACTTCTGTTGTAATGTTGAGTGTGGCGGTTTCGGCGGTAGCACGACCAAAGCCAGTCATTGATTTGAGCATTGTATAATGTTAAGTAGGTATGAATTTTTATCTCAGTTGCTTGAAAGCAACTGCCATAGATATTGTTTTGGTTTTCTATTGATTGTATTTCAGTCCTGTCTGCGACCCCAACGCTGTGAGGCTTACGGGACTTTCTTTTAGTTTTTCTATTTCTCGTACTACGTCCACAATGCCTCGGAGTGGTATTTTGACCCAGTCGGGGCGGTAGCTGATTTCGTAGCCCAATTCATAGACGGCTTTTTCTAACAAAAAATAAAGTAACAAAAAATTGACTTCCATTTGACTTTTGAATAACGGGTGTGGCGAGCCAACAGCCCCAAAGTAGGCATCTAAATAGGTATCTCGCATGAGTTTGTACCAACGGTCGGTAACGGTTAGTAGTTTTTCGGGGTCAATGGTTTTGGTTTCATCGGCATTAAATAGCTTGGCACTGACAGCATAATGATAGCTACGAATCATACCAGCAACATCTTTGAGTGGGCTATGTTTTATTTTTCGCTCGGTAATACTCGCTTCGGGTTCGCCTTCAAAGTCAATAATAATGTAGTCGTCGTTTTGGCTCAATACCTGCCCCAAATGGTAGTCGCCATGAATCCTGATGCGTTTGGATTCGAGTGGTTTGGTCAAAATCTCTGCCGCAAAGTCGTCAATTAGCTCACGGGCTTCCATAAAAATCCAAGCCAACCGCTGCGTTGGGGCATCGAGTTTGGTGTAGTTTTCTATCAATAAATTGTACCGAATGTCCAATAAATGGGTAAATCGTTTGTGCAAAAACTGCCGATAGTCTGTCGTAAAAGGTTCACTACAAAAAGCGGCACTGGCATTGGGGGCATACAAAGACAGGTGCATTTCGCCTGTGCGCTGGCCAAGTAGTGCTATTTGCTCAAAAACCCCTTCGCCAATGGCAAACATACCCTGCGGCACAGCTTTCATAAAATCGTTGAGATAGTCGCCTGTCTGTACCCAAATATCACAGTCGGATTTAACAATAGACTGCATCATACCCAGCGTTACGTCAGGTGAGTTGGGGCGTTGCCAAGTCAGGCTACCACCAAAGGTAGGAATGTTCTCAAAATGCCCGTGCTCTGTCAAAAATGCCACCATTTCTACTTCGGGATTGGTTTCAGCAAATAGCTTTCGGTAGAGTTTCAAGAAGTACTTTTCGTTAAAAATCATAGCTGAATTGCTCGAATCTACGTTTAGTACCCGTGAGTCTATGGCAAGCGAAGCATCTGTTTCTATCAGTCCACGCCCTCTGGCAAATACCAGCGTGGTTGCATCTTGGCTTGTAAGAGAAGCCGATTGAACAGTATTTTGGAATAATTTTAGTCTAAATCGTTCGTCATAAATGGCATCAATTAGTGTTAGATTGTCGTCTGTGCGGGTAATGATAGTAGCTTTTTCTGGAAATTCTGTTACTACTTCAACCAACGAAACGGGTAATAAATACTGTTCAGAAGGGCCATCGGCATAGCTGGCTTCGACGATGAGTAACCAGGCATTTGTGCCATCGGTCAGCAAAAAATCTATACAATTTACGATTTTGAAGCCCGTCTGTGGCCGTGCCTTACCCGCAAACCAGCGGCAAGTGTTGGCGTATTGAGACAAATATTGGCTTTCGAGTTGGTTGATGAGGGTTGGTTTCATTGTTCAAAAATAAGTAGTAGTGAATCAATGTCGTTTAGTTAAGAGTTCGGTGAAGACACCAAACTCGGTTGGCTACCGTGGTTTGTGTCTTCACAAACCACTTATTTTCTTAACTAAACGAC
>JAYVJH010000008.1:0-2544 GCA_043769455.1 Runella sp.
GGTTGGGTTATTTCAAAGTTTTCTTTCTTTTTGGCATCGGCTACAATCTTACGGACATCGGCCAATAGCTTTTTGGCATCATACACAATACCGTCCTTGACCGTATATTTAACGCCACCAACTCGTTTTACTTCATTGTTTTCATCAAGTCTGATTGCGCCTGTGCCATAAAGTGTTTTGAGATTGGCCAATGGGTTTTCTTCGGTTATCACAAAATCTGCCAATTTACCGACTTCGACAGACCCAATCTCTTTGTCCATACCCAAGGCTTCCGCCCCTTTGATAGTGGCCGCTCTGATGACTTCTAACGGGTGAAAGCCTGCTTCACGTAGTAGTTCCAGCTCACGAATATACGCAAAGCCATATAACTGATAAATAAACCCAGAGTCTGAGCCAGTCGTTACACGGCCTCCTCGGTTTTTGTATTCATTGATAAACTGCATCCATAAGCGGTAGTTTTCTTTCCAAGCTACTTCTTGCTCCGTACCCCAGTTATGCCAATACGACCCATGCGAAATACGACTGGGGCCATAAAACCGCCATAGAGCAGGCAGTGTGTAGTCGTCGTGCCATTCGGCTCGGCGAGCGAGCATCAGGTCTCGGTTGGCTTCATAAATATTAAAAGTAGGGTCGAGCGTAAAATCCATTTTTATCAATTCGTCCATCACCTGATTCCACCGCTCTGTGCCAGGCTTGGCAGCTTGTTGCCACAGTTTGCCTGCTTCTTCAAATCGGTTTTGCTCGTTGTTGTAGTTATAGTCAGCTGGGTAGTTCTGAACGGTTCTTTCGGCAAAAAGTGCCTCTGGCAGCCCGTACCAGTGTTCCATCGAAGTTAGTCCTGCTTTGGCCGTTGCCAAAACATTCATACGAGCCACCTCCAACTGGGCATGATGACAGGCCGAGCGCAAGCCCAGTTTCTTGTTTTCTTCGAGTGCCGCTTTAAAAATTTCTGGCTCTGCCCCAAAAAATTTAATACCGTCAGCCCCCTTAGCGGCATTGCTGCGTACCCACTCTCTGGCTAACTCTGGCGTAACGACAGGGTCTTTGGCTCCCATTCCAAAAACCGTATAAGCCTTGATACGTGGCGCAGTAATTTGATTTTTAAGGCTTTTTTCTCGTTGGTCAAGTGTCCAGTCCAAGCCATTACCTGCCGATGGTTCTCTGATAGTAGTAATACCATGGCCAAGCCAGAGTTTATAAACATACTCGGCTGGAGTACCCTGCGACTGCCCGCCAATATGGCCATGCATATCTATAAAGCCCGGCAATAGGTACATACCAGCGCAGTCAAACTCTCGGCCACCTGTCGCAAGTTGAGGGCGACGTTTGGGGTCAATTGCCACCCCTGGATAACCTACCTGCCGTATTTCTTTGATACGATTTTTTTCGACCACAATATCAACAGGCCCCATTGGTGGCGCACCAGTACTATTGACCAATGTAACGCCTCTGATAATCAACTGATTGTAAGGCCCATCGCCTTCGGCACGGGCTGGTGCTTTTTCGATTTGGGCAGATACGCCAAGCGCATTGACCAATAAAAAATAAATAATTAGTAGCTTTTTCATGTAAAGACGGGGTTTATGAACGAATTAAGGAGTCGTGAGTATATAGTACCGTGTCCTGAGTCAAATATAGTACTGTAAATCAGTAAGTTATTATAATTGAAATGCCATATTACTTTTGAACATGTACTTATTATTCCAAAAGTAACAAAAATAAACAGAAAAAACCGATTGAGTTTTAAAACGCAATCGGTTTTTTGGTTTCTGAACCTATTTTTGGTTGAGAAAGTCATAGTTCTTCTTAATAATCCATTGGATTAGCAAATTAGAAAGTATATAATTGTACTTCAAAGCACCCAAAAATTACTATGTTTATGTAAAATTAGTAAAGATAATGATATCATAGCGTTACAGCTATAACAACCATGTTTCTGAAAAGTCAAAAATTCAAGCCAAACCATGCAAAAGTCTATCATTGTAGCCTATTTTAACAATCTGACAACTCAACTGTTGTGCGAGCAGTTTGAGTTTAAGGGTTATCAAACACTAAATGCTCAAAGTAATTTATTAGAGTTAGTAAATGCCGAAAAACCTGATTATCTCCTTATTGGTACAGGCGGTGGTGTTGATAATATCGCTATATGCCGACAAATAAAGTCTATACCGCACCTTGCTACTAAGTGTGTGGTATTTTTATCTCGTAACTATCCGCATATTTTACCAGCTATTTTTGCCGACATAAGTGGCTATTTGTACGAAGATGCGAATATTGAAGAAATAGAAACTTGTTTGCAGCGGCTATCTGGTGGCGAACGGTACATTAACCCGTTGATGTTTAGAGGGCTAAATAATCCTAAAATAGCCGACTACAAAGCATATATCGCACTTCTGGGAGCAAGAGAAAAAGAAATTTTTAGATTTATTGCGTATGGTTATTCTAATAAAAAAATTGCTGATGTGTCATTCACTTGCACCAAAACTGTTGAAAGCCACAAAAACAATATCATCAAAAAATTAGGGCTGAAAAACACTGCCGAAC
>JAYVJH010000009.1:0-2130 GCA_043769455.1 Runella sp.
CCAAGCCCGAAACCGCAGCCTTGGCCGTGGTTACAAACATGATGCTAAACATGGACGAGTTTTTGACGAAAGAGTAAACAGCCTCTGTTATGATTTATGCGCTTACTGAATCTTAGCCGTATAAATTAACGAAAAATCAAATTTTTTACTGATTTTACCTTGTCAAACGTCCCAAAAGCTACCATTTAGCCCTCCTTTTTGTCATTCTCCCCAAATTCTTGACCGTTAGCCCTTTGATTTGACAAGGGTTACGAGCTGCTATACCTTTGCCCCAGTCAATGACAAATAGCTTGTCTCGAAAATACTTTTTTTATAACAAAAATTCTAAAACTATGAAAGCACTTATTTATCAGCCTGTTCTTATCGTTCATATTCTGTGTGGTTTTTTTGGGTTACTTAGTGGTTTTGTGGCCATGCTTGCCCGCCGTAAGGGCGGCTCGTTGCACAACCGTGCCGGTATTGTTTTTTATTGGTCTATGTTTGGGGTGTTCTTGACAACGCTCATCTTTTTTATTTTGTACCCTACCAATCTCAAATATCAGTTTTTTTTTGGAATAGGCATAGTTAGTTTTTATCCAGCTTTTACGGGCAAGCGGGTTTTGGCAATGAAAAAAGGAGTGAACCCCAACTGGATAGACTTAGTCGCGATGTGGCTCGTGGGGGTTTGTGGATTGGTAATGATTGGATATGCAATTATGATTAATGTTTCGACTTATCAGATTTTGTTTGGTATTTTTGGCTTGGTCTGCTTAAAAGATTTTTACAGCGATTGGAAAGTTTACACTGGCCGAGTAGCTGCCGAAAAAATGCACTGGTTTTTTGCACACGGTGCCAAAATGACGGGAGGTTTTAGTGCTGCCATGACGGCTTTCTGTGTCAATATTGTGCCACGCTACTTGCCACAAGACCTGCCTCAGTTTATGTATATCGCTTGTTGGGTTGTGCCAGGTGTTGTGATTGGGCTTTGGGGCGGGTCTATTCTCAAAAAATTCCGACAGATAAACCTGACGGTAATTCATAAATCCTTTTAATTAGAAAATCACCTAAGTATTTACATATAAACAACGTTTCGATTTGTTTTAAATATCTGATTAGTAACTAATTATAATACTTTTCGTTATTCGTTTTTCACTATTCACTACTTATTAACAGCCATTTTAAAAAATTATTGAAGAATTTATTTATTAAAAATTATCATGAAAAAACTACTCACAATCTTTACATTGTTATTGAGCCATTTGGCACATACACAAACCAACGCCCAGACCATCAAAGGCCGAGTCATTGACCAACAATCCAAATCGCCATTGGTTGGGGTTACGGTATCTGTTATTACTATTGAACCACTAAAAGGCGGTGCATCAGACTCCAATGGGGCGTTTAGGCTGTCAGATATTCCGTTGGGGCGGCATACGCTCAAAGTATCGTTGGTAGGTTATAGTGACCAGATTTTGCCTAATGTTGTGGTTACGGCTGGCAAAGAAAACATCATTGACATCGAGCTCGAAGAGCGTGTTAGTACCTTACAAGAAGTGTCAATAAGAGCCATCGGTCAAAGAACTAATATTGAGCGGGGGCTTACGCCTGTGTCGGCCAAAACGTTTGATGCCGACGAGAGCCGCCGTTATGCTGGTAGCCGCAACGATGTGGCTCGCATGGCAGCGGGTTTTGCTGGGGTAGTTTTGACAAACGACAACCGCAACGATATTATCATCAGAGGCAACTCACCTACGGGCTTACTCTGGAAACTTGAAGGCGTGGACATACCCAACCCCAACCACTTTGGGGCATTGGGCATAACGGGTGGGCCAGTGAGTATGCTCAACAATAACGTAATGGCCAAATCATCGTTCTTGACAGGGGCTTTTCCATCGGTTTATGGCAATGCTACGGCTGGAGTCTTTGACCTGCAAATGAGAAACGGTAATGCCGACAAACGTGAATATATGGCTCAAATGGGCTTTAATGGACTTGAAGGCGGTGCAGAGGGGTACTTTTCCAAAAAATCACAGGCTTCGTATCTTATCAATTATCGGTATTCTTTTTTAGAATTATTACAAAAATTGGGTATAAACTTTGGCACAGGCTCGGCTATTCCTCGTTATCAAGATTTGACTTTGAAAGTAAATA
>JAYVJH010000010.1:0-2557 GCA_043769455.1 Runella sp.
GGTATTTGCTACCGATTGTACGAAAACTAAAAATATTTTCTGTAAAGAATACTACGAAGAAAAAATAATTAGCGAATCCTACAAAAGTTACATTTATAGGATAACAATGGACGATTTGAAGAACGCAAAAAAAATATAATCAATCACCTGTTGTGCGAGTTAATAAATTGATTGTTTGACATTTCCTATATCTTTGAATAGTACAAATTTATTCCGTGGTCTGTAATCCACTGTCTTATGATTTTTTTATGTCTTTTTCATTTCTGTTTTGTGGCCTGTCTGTTCCGTGGTCTGTGTCTCACAGGCCACGGAACAGACTTTTCTGAGTTTCAACTAATTTTAATATGATGGACGGAATTATGTATCTATTTTTTGGTCACCTTTTAGGCTGCTTTCTTACTATTGGGCTGATGCTCAAAACCAAGCTACCACCATTCGAAAAATTGGTTCGAGGGTTTTTCCTGTTTGTCATTCCATACTGTTGGCTGATTTATATTCTGACCAAAGAACAAGAATAATACTTTAAATTGAGATGAAAACACTACAATTCCTAATTTTGGTTTTGGTACTAACACAAGCCAAAGCGCAAATAAAGCCCATTGGCCAAACCCTCGGCGACTCACCGATTGATAACCCCGCTTATGCCGAAGTGGGCGGTACGGCTTATTTGCCTCTTACTTTTCAGCGGGCGTATTGTACCAAACCAACAGGGGAAAGCGATACACTTTTGGTGAGATTTGATATGTATGCAGGCTACTGGGAAGTGATGCAGGGCCGAAACGTATTGATTTCTAAAAGTAAATACAAACAAATAATTATCGACATTCCTGACGAAGGACTGGGCGTTTTTAGAAACGGTTTCAGTACCATAGATGGGTTGAGCAGCGGGGCTTTTTATCAAATATTATACGATGGCAAAACCAAACTATTGAAACACATCAGCGCCACAAAGTCTGACTGTTACAATTATGGCGGCATTTATAAACAATGTTTCAAGCAAAATGAACGATATTACGTTCAGCAAACAGACGGTAGTTTGTTAAGAATCGACACAAATAAAGAACTAATCTGGGGAGTATTTGGAACATCGCAAAGCCAGCTAAAAGACTACGCAACTCAAAACAAACTCCGTACCAAACGCTGGCTTGACATTAGTAAACTTCTACAATATTTCGACTCACTTTAAGGTTAATTTCGTATCTACCTCGGTGTATTGACTTCTAAACACATTGCCGTTGGCTTCAGCCAACGGACTAAAAACAATCTTCATTACCGCAACTGCCGCCCTTTCCATTCATAATTTTTTTGTTGTGAAATTAACCCAAAAAAAACGACATAAAGCGGATAAACAGCCTGAACGAACGGTATAAAGGCTACGAGTTTTGGTTTTTTTAAGAATACAATCACCAAACTCAAAAACACAAATTCAGGGACAAATTTTAACAATAAAACCATTGATAAGTCTTTGACCGTCATGGCGTTAAGTATTGTTAGCAACATTGAAATAATTACTGACAGATTGACCACAAACACAAACACCGCCACCAACATCGTAGCCCAACGTTTATTGACTGCCCACTTGCTGGCCCACCTGATGCGCTGCTGCCGAAAAGCCCCCCAGTTGGGTTGAGGCTGGGTGCTTACGATGGCATCTTGGGCTTTTAGGAATATAATTTTTTTGGTAAACTTTGCGGCAAACTTGTGCATCAGCAGTTCGTCGTCGCCCGACGCTATGTGGTCTGTGCCAGCGTAGCCGCCTATTTCGTCGAAGGCGGCACGGTCGTAAGCCAAGTTGGCACCGTTGCACATGGTCGGTGCGCCAGCCGCTATCAGGCAGCCGCCTGTACCAATCAAGCTACTAAACTCTATGGTCTGAAAAATCGAAAACCAGCCCAAACCCCCAAAAACCACAGGCCCACTGATAAACTTGGCATCGGTGGCTGTATATGTCTGAGCAATGGTCCGTAGCCAGTTTGAGCCTACTCGGCAGTCGCCATCGGTCGTTACAATGAGCTTGCCTTTGCTTATTGTCAGAGCTTGGCCAATGGCTCGTTTTTTGGGTGAGTCTGTCCGCTCGTTAGGTAGTTGGATTAGTGTTAAATTAAAGCCGTTTATTCGCTCAAAATCTTGGACAATCTGAGCCGTGTTGTCTGTAGATGAATCGTCGGCAATGATGACTTCGTATTGGTTTTTGGATAAATTTTGTAAAGACAAATCTGCAAGTAATGCACCAATGTTTGCGGCTTCGTTGCGAACGGGAACAATGACAGAAAGAAATAAATCGGCGGGAATGGGCTGGCTATTATATTCTTTTTTGATAGACAACCATTTGACTATCAAAAATATACAAGACAGTGCGTAGAAAAAATAAAATATGAAAATGATTTGAGACATCTGAATTTAGAAAACTTTTATAAGATTTTGAACTTTACAAAGGTCAGCAAAAATCTAATGTCTAATATCTATTTTAAAATTCATTTCAAAATTTCAGTTATTTCGTTCAATTTTTTTATTTTCGATTCAAAATCACCTTTCAGCTTATTTCTGATGGCTTGCA
>JAYVJH010000011.1:0-14443 GCA_043769455.1 Runella sp.
ATGGAAATGGTCGTTGGTATTTATAAAGCATTGGACGTTAAAAAATTGGAAATCGCAGACATGGCCTACATCTATGAACAGACCCGCAATATGCAGCAACAGCTTTTTCTGCCGCCCAATGTAGCTGGTTGGCCTGGACAACGCAACTGGATAAGCTCAACGACCTACGTTTTGCGTGGGGCTTTTTCGGACTCTGTCATAAACGGCAAACAAATAAATGGTGTAGTAATGAAAAACCAATTTAATAAAATTACGCTCGACTATATTCGTACTTTTAAGTCGGCAGAGGCTGCTACCAAATTGGTTGCTGATGTAATAGACTTGTTTTTACAATTTCCGTTAAGTACAAAAAAAGAAAAGTTCCTGCTCGAAACCATGCTTGATGGCACTACGACCACCAACTGGTCCACCAGTACGCCTGGGGCTGATGTCAGGGTTCAAAAATTATTAAAGGCCATCATGCGGTTGCCAGAGTTTCAGATGTCATAAACCCAAAGCGAAGCCATCGCTTGGAGCGATGGCTTCGCTAAAATCTTTAAAACCATGAATAGGAAACAATTTTTACAACAACTCGGGCTTATAACCGCAGGTACGAGCGTAGGCATGGGTAGCATACCTATGAAGGCTTTTGCACACAATCCAGTAGGGCTAACTATTGAAGGTACAAACGGTAAAATATTGGTAATGGTGCAACTGGCTGGCGGAAACGACGGCTTGAATACCGTTATTCCATATCAAAACGACACTTACTACACCAAACGCCCCGATATTGGCATTAAAGCCGACCAAGTGCTGCGGCTCAACTCACAAATAGGGCTAAACCCAGGCTTAACGGCTTTTAAAGAACTGTACGACAACGGCAAAATGACGGTCGTACAAAACGTAGGCTATGACAAACCCAACCGCTCGCACTTTCGAGCTACCGACATCTGGCTCTCGGGATCAGACTCCGCCGAAGTGCTGGATGAAGGCTGGGCTGGGCGGTATTTGGCCAAACTATATCCGAGTTTTCCATTACAAACTCCACCAGAGCCAGCCGCCATTCAGTTGGGTTCGGTAGAGTCTATGATATTAAAAACTAATGTAGGCTCGTTTGGGACAGTATTTGAAAGCCCCGACAACTTTGCTACACTCGTCAAAGGCAGTAGCGCCGACACTGACCCACTACCCGATACCTTCGCTGGCGAAGAAGTCAAATATATGAGACAAGTAGCAGCACAGTCGATTCAGTACTCGGACGTTATCAAGAAAAAAGCTGATGCTGGCAAAAACCAAGTAACGTACCCCATCTCAAACTTAGCCAATCAGCTAAAAATAGTTGCCAACCTGATTTCGGGTGGCCTCCAAACACCTGTCTATCTGACTACTATCGGAGGCTTCGATACGCACGCCAACCAAGTACAGAGCGGTAGTGCAGGCACTGGCTACCATGCCAATTTGCTCAAAACAGTAGCAGATGCCATCTCGGCCTTTCAGAAAGACTTAGACAAACAAGGCAATGCCAACAAAGTAACGGTCATGACGTTTTCAGAATTTGGGCGTAGGGTCAATCAAAACGGTACACTTGGCACCGACCACGGTACGTGCGCCCCACTTTTTGTGATTGGCAATACAGTTAGAGGGGGTATTTTGGGCAAAAACCCAAACCTTAGCACCTTAGACAACAACGGCGACTTGATTTACCAGTTTGACTATCGGCAGATTTATGCCAGCGTACTACAAGACCATCTGGGCGTTGATAGTCAGGCCGTTAAAAACATTATGGTCAATAAAGATTTTAGTACTATTCCTATTTTTAGAGCCAATACCAATAGCCCAATACTAAATGAGAACCCTGATTTTAGCTTAGAACAAAATTATCCAAACCCATTTGTCAATTCGACCCGAATACAATATATGGTAAACAAAGCCATGAATGCACGCTTGGCGGTATATGACATGACAGGTCGAGAAATAATGGTGTTACGAGATGGCCTGCACCCTGCCGGCAATCATTTTGTCAGTCTCAACACCAGCGACTGGGTGCCAGGTATGTATTTATATTCACTCAAAACCGATTTAGGACAAAAAACATTGAGAATGGTGCGGGGGTGAAAAATGGATTTGAAAATTTTGTAAAATTGAACGAAATCACCATATTTGACCATTATTTTAACCAAATTGTGATTTATGCCAGCACTCTCGACTTTGGGTACAGCCGTCAGAACCTCTTTGAATGTTTATAAATACAGACATCAGATTCAGAACTGGTGGAAAAGATTAGAAGTCTGGGCCAACGAAGGCGATACCAACATAGCCGTCATGGGACGGCCTGCGGTAGGCAAATCGGTTTTGGTGGCTGACTTGTATGGCGAATCAAAAGATTATTTATGGTCATTGCCCGACACTTCGATAGATGTGGAATCAATGGCGATTGAACTAAACGAGTGGACGAGCTTGGTGCGGGTCATTCCAGGTCAAAGTACTGCCGAAAGGCGTAGGGCTATTGACGAAGCCTTTAACAAACATAAAAACTTAGAGGGTATCATGTATGTGGTAGATTGGGGTTTTACAAATGTCCGAAACCCTATAAGCAGACTATCTCTGATACAAGACAGAGGTATTGACACACTCGAAAAATTGCGCCAGCACAACCTCGCCAGCGAATTGGTTGATTTTAGAGATGTATGTCAAAAAATTGCCGAAGCACAGGCATCTGGCCGTGACCCTAAATGGTTACTGATAGTAGTCAATAAAGTAGATTTGTTTTTTGACCACGTAAATGAAGCCCTGCTATACTACCACCCAGAGGCAAAAAGCGATTTTTCTAAAACAATACAAGAATTGCTACAAAGTGTTGGCTCACAACAAATAAAGTGCAACGTCGTTCCTATATGTGCTTGGGAAACTGATTTTGTTTGGAACACCGAAACCATCAAAACCAACATTGGCGGCACCGAAAACAAGCGACAACTTTTTAGAGAACTACTGAGCGTAATAGCAAAACTATCTAAATAATACAGACATGGCAGTGATAAGACAAGAAGTACAAGAAAAAGAACTCGAACAATTAGTGAGTTTGGCAGAAGATGTAGCTAATAAAATAGAAAGTTTAAGAGACGAATATAAAGCGAGCAGACCTAGTTCAATAATAGATTTTTTCATAACTAAAGTACGAGGCGATGCTGACACAATAAATACCAAAATTACCCAAGAAAAAAGCATACTACTTAACCTTTTAGATATGATACACTCGTATAAAGAACACGCTTACCACGACATGAGCGTGGTGTCTCGGGCTGTGTTTGAGATGCGGCTCAATCGGATACATTTTTCGGTAGGTGATGGTCTTGAAATGCCTCGTGAGTAAATAACCCAAAATGCAATAAATTTTCATTCATAAAAATCAAAACACCGCCACTATCACACAAGGTGGCTGTGTCTCGGACGGTGTTTGAGATGCGGCTCAATCGGATACATTTTTCGGTAGGTGATGATTTTGAAATGCCTCGTGGGTAAAATCTCTCTCGCAGTTACTCGGTTCTGCCGAGTAACGACTATCGCCAGCCCTCTGGGCGGCTCAATGGGTACGATTGTCGGCAAAACTTGACGATAAAAAACCAAAACATCGCCACTCTCTTAGAAAGTGGCGATGTTTTTGTGTAAAAAACCGCTTTCATGCAACGTTTGCCTCCACTTCGTTGTCATTGACTTGAAAACTTAGCCATTTGGAACCTAAACTTTACATAGACAAACACACTGAACTGGTAGAACGCTGCAAAACGGGCGACCGAAAGGCGCAATACGAAATATACAAGCTCTATGCCAAAACGATGCTCAACGTCAGTGTCAGAATAGTAAACCACGATGCCGAAGCTGAGGATGTGCTGCAAGAAGCGTTTTTAGATGCTTTTACGAACTTACATTCGTTTAGAGGGCAATCGACTTTTGGGGCTTGGCTCAAACAAATTGTAGTAAACAGAGCCATCAATCACGTGCGGCAACGCAAAATGGAAATGGTTAATATTGATAGTTTTGGTGATGAAGATACTGATTTTGAAGCCATCGAAAGTATAGACGAAGACCAGATTACGTTTGACGTAGAGCGAGTAAAGCGAGCCATAGCGCAGTTGCCAGATGGTTATAGATTGGTCTTGTCGTTGTATTTGTTTGAAGGCTACGACCACGAAGAAATCGGTACTATTCTCAAAATCAGCGAAGTAACGTCTCGTAGCCAGTTTATGAGAGGTAAAAAAAAGTTATTAGAGATAATGAATGTTTGATTTGATAACTTTTTGAAAGTTGTCAAATCAAATCGACCAAAAATCAAAACTTGAAAAATGAAAATAGAAAGATATATCAGAGACAATCGAGAGGCATTTGACGACAAAGAACCGTCTGATGCACTTTGGGATAAAATTAGTGGGCAGTTGCCTAACGGCTCAATGTCTGTGGAGACACAGACAACGGAGGCAAAAATTGTTCATAAAGATTTTCAGAATAGTAGCTATTTCAAGCGTTTTGAAGGACTTAATTGGCGGCTGGCGGCTTCGGTTTTAGTGCTTTTGGGAATTGGTGTTGTGTTGTTTAATATTAACCAAAAATATCAACTGACGGCACAACCCGAAATCGTTTTGACAAATCCAGCAATGGCCAAACAAGTAGGCCAATATACCCAACTTGTTGAAAATAAAAGAATTGAACTTAAAACATTAACAGAAAACAACCCTAATTTATACAAACAATTTGCACAAGAATTGGATATTCTGGAAAAATCATACCAAAGTTTAAGAGCCGATTTGCCGAAAAACCAAAACCAAGAAACACTTATTTCGGCCATGATTCAAAACTTACAATTACAGATTGACATACTGAATCAGCAATTACAAATTATTGAAAAAATAAAAAACTCTAAAAATGAAAACGATAAAACAACTATTATTTAGTACCGCAACGGCTTTGCTTGTTGTGAGCCAAACGTGGGCATCAGAAAATGATGGTGCAAACGAAAAAAAGAAAACGGTAACAAAAACTTATACAGTTTCGGGCAAAAACAACCTATTGATAGACAATCAGTTTGGGTCGGTAAAGGTTGTGTTGTGGAGCAAAAATGAGGTACGAGTTGATATTTCAATCAAAGCAGACTCACCCTCGGACGAGCGAGCGCAGAAACGATTGGACGCTATTTCGATAGAAGACAATGCAACTGGCGACCAGATTAGTGTCAAGACCATCATTGAAGATGAAGGCCACTCGGGTTGGTTCAAGAGTAGCAGCGGCAATAACACAATCCAGATTGACTACGTGGTGTCGATGCCCAAAAATATGCCATTGTCCGTCAAAAATCGTTTTGGCAATACCGATATTGCTACTTTTAGCGCACCGCTCACCATCAAACAAAGTTATGGCAACTTTACAGCCAACGACCTGACAGGCAACAAAACCGATATTGATGTAAACTTCGGCAAAGCTGATATTCAGACCATGGGCAACGGTAGTTTAGATATGGCCTATTCTACCCTTAACTTAGACAAAGGAAATACGATAAATTTGATAAATAAATTTGGCAAATTTAAGATTGGTGATGTCGATAAAATTGAAGGCAAGATGAGCTACTCAAACAGTAGTACTATCAGAACTGTCAAAAACTCGTGTACGATGAAATTGAGTTTTTCGAGTGGGTTTAGTATTGAACAAATGCCAGCTTCGGCAGACAACGTAGACATTACGGCCAGCTATTCGTCAGTCAGTATTCCGACCGACAACAACGACAGTAGTTTTGATGTGGTCGTGAGTCATGGCGGGTTCAAATATCCAAGCAATCGTACCATTACTTTTACCCAAAACGACGACAGCAAAGAAGAACGAGGCTACAACCCCACTAAAAAGTATATTGGTAGGTTTGGCAATGGTAACGGCACTAAAATACGGGTAGTGTCGAGCTTTGGTGATGTGCGGTTGCGATAAGTAGTAATGTAGAATTACGAATGACTGAATGATTGACGGTACGCCGAAGAGTTTGAGTAAATAACTGATTTATAGCAACTTTATTAAATTTATTATCCTGCCTAAATTTGCTCAATTACTTCACAAACAACGCCTTTAATACTCCCCAGAGCGCACGCCTAACGGCTTCATCGGCTTCGATGACGGGTAGTGGGTCGGCAAAAACAAAGACAATACCGCCGATAGTCTTGGGTTCGTAGCGGTTCATCATCAAATCGACATTGACTTTTAGGAACGGTACACCAAATGAAACAAAGTGCTTGATACGCCCCGAGCGCAAAATAGGGCGAAAGTCCATATTTTCTGTAAAAATCTGTAAATCAACGCTTTCTGTACTCATACCGCCAGCAGCTTTTAATATTTTATCTAAATAAATAGCCTCCTTGATTGATAACTCATCTGCCAAAATCAGAACAGAGTCGTGCTGTTTTGGGCTTGGTATTAGTTGGATTGGCTCTTGAAGTACTGGTTTTTGTGCTACTTCTACAACTGGTATGGCAATATTTTTGAGTGGCTCAATTTTTACTACTTCGACAGGCACGGGCGGCAGCGCAACCTCAGCAACTAACGGCTTTTCCTGTACCGACTCAGCGACTCGGTACAGGGTTTCGTTTTCATAAATTGTTTGGTAATTGGGCATTATTCGTTTTTTTCTAATTTTTTGTCTAAATATTTCTCAAATTTGATGAGTACCTTAAACAATCGATAAAAAAAATAAAGTAGTAATGCCCAGAAAACTATGCCAATAAAGGGTGCAAGAGTTATCAAATAACTCGTAATTGAAAAGTCCATATTGATTTTGTTTAAATAGTTATCCCAACCGCCCCAAAGCCTCGCTCAAAGCTACTGTTTTGGCTTCGGCGTCGGCGAGTTTATTGCGCTCGTTTTCGACTACTTCGGGCTTGGCATTGGCTACAAATCGCTCATTTGAGAGTTTGGCTAATACCGATTTTTTGAAGCCCTCAATATAATCTAATTCTTTTTGTAAATTTTCACGCTCGGCTTCTACATCGACTTCTTCGTCAAATTTAATAAAAAACTCATCGCCTTTTATCACAAAAGATGTACCCTGCGCCTTGTCTTCTACAAAATCGATAGCAGATACATTAGCGAGTTTTTGTAGCAAACTTTCAAACGACACATAAACTGCTTTACGTTCTGTTTTTATGGCAATCGGTAGTTCGATTTTTGGGCTCAGTCCTTTGCCACTTCGCAAATTTCTGATGGTCGTAACGGCTTCGAATAGTAACTCAAAATCAGCTAAAATTTGGGTATCAATGGGCCCAGCAACTGGGAAATCTGTAATACATAAACTATCATTTTCCTTCCTTTCACTTATTCCTTGCCAAATTTCTTCTGTTATAAACGGCATAAAAGGGTGGGTTAGCCGCATGATAGTATCAAAAAACCCGATGGTAGCCTCATAGGTTGCTTGACCGATTGGCTGTTCGTATTCTGGCTTTACCATCTCCAAATACTGCGAACAAAAATCGTCCCAAATCAATTTATAAACGGCATTGAGCGCGTCCGAAATTCTGAATTTATTAAAATGATCATGTACCTCAGCAATGGTGGCGTTGAGTTTGGACTGAAACCAAAGAACAGCCCCCTGACCAGCAACGACTGCCGCCCCAAAGGAAGAATTTATGGCTTCCCCTTCTGGGGGTTGGGGGGCTACTTCCAAACCCTTCACCAACCGATACGCATTCCAGATTTTATTACAAAAATTACGGCCTTGTTCGCAAAGCTTCTCGTCAAACGGCAGGTCGTTGCCTGCTGGCGAGCTAAACAGCATACCCGTCCGCACGCCATCTGCACCATATTTTTCTATTAGTTCAATCGGGTCGGGCGAGTTACCAAGCGATTTCGACATTTTACGCCCTTGTTTGTCTCGCACAATACCCGTCAGATACACATTCTTAAACGGCAACTCGCCCCTAAACGCATAGCCCGCCACAATCATACGTGCCACCCAAAAGAAAAGAATTTCGGGGGCTGTTACGAGGTCGTTGGTTGGGTAATAGTAGTTAATGTCTTCATTATCAGGGTCTTTGATGCCATCGAAAACCGAAATAGGCCATAGCCACGAGCTAAACCACGTATCGACCACGTCGGGGTCTTGGGTGAGGTCTTCTTCGGTCAGGGCAAACATCAGCAACTCGTGCTGCGCTTTGTGCAGGGCTTCACGTTTGGTTTTGGCCACAATAGGTGTGCCGTCTTGCAAATAATAAACGGGTATCTGCTGGCCCCACCAAAGTTGCCGACTGATGTTCCAGTCTCTGACGTTCTCCATCCATACTCTATAAGTATTTTTGAATTTGGGTGGGTAGAGTTTAATATTATCATTCATCACATTGTCGAGCGCAGGTTGGCATAGTTCTTTCATCTTCACAAACCATTGCAACGACAACCGAGGCTCTATCACAGCATCGGTACGTTCCGAATGGCCTACGTTTGAGCGGTAATCTTCGATTTTTTCTATATGACCGCCTTCTTCCAATAACTTGATGATTTTTTTACGAGCCACAAAGCGGTCTTCACCTACCAAAATCTGGGCATTGGCGTTGAGTGTGCCGTCTTCGTTGAGCAAGTCTATGATTTCGAGACCATGTTTTTTGCCGAGTTCGTAGTCGTTTTGGTCGTGTGCAGGAGTTACTTTCAATGCCCCCGTTCCAAAATCCATCGTAACATACTCGTCTGCTATAATTGGTATCTCTCTGTTAATGAGCGGAATAATGGCTTTTTGACCTATCAAGTGTTTGTATCGCTCATCGTCGGGGTGAACGCAAATAGCGGCATCGGCCATGATGGTCTCTGGGCGCACGGTAGCGATGATAATGTAGTCGTTAGTCGTTGGTCGTTGGTAATTAGTGTTTTTTATTTTGTCATTACCTTTTTCACTAACGACTAACGACCCAAGACTAACGACTGAATACTTAATATACACCAATCTCGAATTGACTTCTTTGGTGATTACTTCTTCGTCAGAAAGCGTGGTTTTGGCTTGGGGGTCCCAGTTTACCATGCGGTGGCCACGATAAATATAGCCTTTGTTATAAAGGTCAATAAAAGTATCAATCACAGCATCGTGCATGACGGGTTCCATCGTAAAACGGGTACGTTCCCAGTCGCACGAGGCACCAAGTTTGCGGAGTTGTTGCAGTATAATGCCTCCGTATTTATGAGTCCATTCCCAAGCATATTCCAAAAACTGCTCACGGCTAAGATCTGCCTTTTTGATGCCTTTTTCTTTGAGCATCGCTACTACCTTGGCCTCTGTGGCTATTGAGGCATGGTCTGTGCCTGGCACCCAGCACGCTTCACGGCCTTCCATACGGGCCTTGCGAACGAGTATATCCTGAATGGTATTGTTGAGCATATGGCCCATATGCAGCACACCCGTAACGTTGGGCGGCGGAATGACCACCGTGTAAGGCTGTTTGTCTGGATTGGGCTTTGAGTTAAAATAGCGGTTCTGAATCCAGTATTCATACCATTTGTCTTCTATTTCTCGTGGATTGTAGGTTTTTGAAATCATTTGTTTTCTATCTCTATTATTTGTTCAATTTGCAAAATCAACATCGGAATTTTTTGCATGGCTATACTATAAACTAACAAATAATCAACACCCATATAATCATGAATAAGCTTATCTCTCATACCAGCCATTTGTCGCCACTCTATTGCTTGCCATCGATATTTAAAATCACCCCCTATTTTCTTAGTAGCTTCACCTAATTATTTCGATGCTTCTTACAACATCTCTTTTTTTGAGTTCATCACGTAAAAACGTATCTAAATCATCATTAATTGTTACCGAAACTATAAAGCGACATTCTTCCAGAATATGTGTTAAATAATCGATTTCAGAATACATATTCAACTGTTTTTAGAATTTTTGGGCCGATGTACGGACTAAGTGAATTGACTGTAACGACTTCTACTTTTTTGTCTATAAATAAATCATCAAACAAAAAACAAAGATTTATAAAATTATCGTAGTTGTACTCATCAGGCTGAAAATCAACTAATAAATCAATATCACTTTGCTCGGTTTGGGTATTTTTACAATATGAACCAAATAAGCCAACAGTCTTGACTCCCAAATCGGTTATTTGGGACTTTCTATCATGGATACTATTTATTATAAAATTTTTTGTTAATCTCATAATTGTAGGTTTTTGAAATCATATTTATCAAAAACACTCAAAGCGATAAGCTGGCGTATAGGGGTGATGTGACGAATTTGCAATTTATATCAGTTATCCGCATATTTAATAAACAGTTCATCTTCAAATCCAAACACAGTCAAAGCCTGTTTTATTCGTTCAAATTTACCCATATTATCAAAATTCCCCTCCATAAAATAGGTATCGTTCAAAGGTACAGGTTGTCTTAATATAGTTTCATTTAGATTGTTGGTGATACTAATTTTAGTGCCAATATCAGATACAAAAAAAGTTTCTGGTTGTAAGTCAAATAGCTTTTTGAACACTTCAATATACAACTTTGCAACTTGATTAACATTTAACCTTTCACCAAAAAAAGCAGCATATTCCAATTTTTTATGTTTAGGTTCTTCCGCATCAAAGATATTTATTTCATTGTTTTTGGTTTCGGTTTCCATCCGAATATCTGGTATTTGCCAAATATCTAAAAACCGATTGGCAATGATTTCAAACCGTTTTTCTATTTCAAACTTATCCCATTTATCAATCATCGAAAGATATTTATTGAGCCACAAGCGGCTGTATTTGAAACCAGCATCTTCTAAATCTCGCTTTTCGACAAACGGCTTATTGCCCAGTTTGCCATTATTGCCCGAAAGTGTCAAATTACCAATCGTATTAAGGTATTTTTCTTTTATCAAATCGCACTCCTCTTTGCCTAATTCTGTAGTCCATCTCAAATCAGGGTTTTGCGGAAAAATATGCTCAATCGTTATGTCGGGATTATCTTTTATCAAAACAGGCTCTTTATTTTCAAAATTTTCGAGCCTCTCCAATAAATACGTTCTATTCTTAGGGTTAATGTTGTAGACATCTTTGGTTCTGAAGGCTTCAATCACCTCGCCGCTGCGTGGAAAACGACTATTGCCAGGAAGTGCAAGGAACGCTTTTTGAATTGACCCTAAATAATTGTCTGGCTCTACCTTGTCATAAAAACTCATGAAAATTTTATTTCGACTTTCTGTACCAAACCCCAAAATAAATCTCCGCCAACTAAACGATTGTACCAGTTCTAACACATTTACAAATATGGTTTTGTCTATAACGGCATTACCAAAGTCTTCATACACTTTCATCAAAAAAGGATACGAAACATTGATTTCGAGCCTATTTATATATTCTAACTGCGTTCTAACTTCTCTATCACTTTCATTTTTTGGATTGGTGAGTTTGTTATAATATCGAGCCAATGATTTGACGTCAGACAACATATTTTCTAACTCATCAAGTGAAGATGTAGGGTATTTCGTCTTAAATTTTCTGTAAACATCACCTTTATTTGGGATTTCTTTGTTTTTGAGTGTCAGATAGTCTCTTATAAATTCTGAAACCAAACTTCTACTTGTTTGCTCGTCTTTAGCAAATTTTTCTATTGGCTCCCAAAAGTTTTTATAGATTTTGTTTTGCTCAAATGGTTTCAGTCCCATCAAAATATAGTTTCTAATCAAATCGGCTTGCGACAATTCCAATCCTGTTGAGTTTAGGCTTTCAAATATACGTTGTGCGTTGTCTTTTTGTCGGTCTAATGAAATATCTATAAATATCAATTTCGATAACCCTTTCTGTATCGTCTCAAAATTTGCGGACGTGACAGACGACTTGAAATAATTGAAGTTTTCAACTATTTTAGAATAATTCTTAAACTCTTCTTGACTGTCATCGCTCAAAATATACCTCAATGCTTCCTTATTGTTTTCTGTTGGTTTTAGTTTTAGTTTTTCGGCCTCGGGTGCAAATTCATTGATAAGGTAAGTTTTGTATATTCTATTTGCAAGTTGCTCATTGTTAGTGCTTTTGGCTATTCTGTAAAGCGTAATATAAATAAGTGTTATAGTTGTGAGTCGTTGTTGTCCGTCAATAATTGTTAGCTCTGTAATGCCCGAAGTTGTATAAACGTCGTCGTGCATATAGACAATACTACCGATAAAATGAGCATTTATACGGTCATCGCCTCCTACTTCCAAAATATCGTGTAACAGTTGTTTGCATTGTGTAAGTGTCCAGTCATAATTTCGTTGATAGACAGGAATCGCAAACGTTGTTTCGTTAGTTGCTAAAAACTTATCTATTTTCGTTTCGTTTGCTTTCATTTATTTATTTATAATTCTAAACCTCAAAAAAATTATATTTCCAATTCACTAACAATTTTTTGTATCTGTAATTTAAGTGTTGGCAATTCTTTTTGTACCACACCCCATAAAATTTGAACACTTACCCCAAAATACTCATGCACAATCACATTTCTAAACCGTTTGATAGGCCGCCACTCTACATCTGTATACTTTTGTTTTAAATCATCAGAAATAGCAGCCGTGGCTTCCCCTATAATTTCGAGCTGGCGTTCAGTAGCCGAGCGATGTAATTTACTTCCAATAAAATTATCAAAATCTACTGACTCTAAGAATGACTCAATGCTATCTATGGCTTCCAAAACATGCAATAGCCGCTCTTTATCCCCTAAATTTGCTTTCATATATCAATAATTTATCCTTATCTATTGAGGGTTTTAGATATGGCGAAAGTCCATCTGTGGTTATCAAATCTATTTTTTTCTTTAAAATATCTTCCAAAGCATCGATGATTTTTATGTATTCTATCATACCAATTATCTTCGAGTTATCCAGCTCTACCAAAATATCAATATCACTATCATTGGTAAACTCTTCTCTGGCTACCGAACCAAACAAGTAGGCTCTTTTGATGGGCTTATTTTCCCAGAAGCCCGTCAGTTGTTTTTTTATTTTGTTGGCAGTATTCATTTTATTTTTAATTAACCCCCAAAGATAACAAAAAAAACCAACGGCTCGAAACCAACTTTTATAGCCAAAACGTAGTTAATTGAAAGTGAACTATTAACGATTCTAAAATTTGAAAACTGCTGCTGTAATTGGGGCTGGCGTTGCGGGTATCGCTGCCAGTATTAGGCTTGCCATAAAAGGCTACGATGTTACTGTTTTTGAGGCCAATGCCTACGCTGGCGGCAAACTATCGAGTTTTGAGGTCGGTGGCTATCGGTTCGATGCCGGCCCGTCGTTGTTTACTATGCCCGAGCTTGTCGAAGACCTGTTTAGGCTCGCTGGCCGCAAGCCCGAAGCACATTTTGAGTACATCAAACTGGCCGAAACTTGTAGGTATTTTTGGGACGATGGCACACACCTAATGGCACACGCCAACCCCAACGACTTTGCCAACGAACTACAAACCAAACTCGGCGAACCCGCTCAAAATACCATCGACCATCTCAAAGATAGTGCCGTAAAGTATGATGTTACCCAAAAACTATTTTTGCATCGGTCGTTGCACAAATTGGGTACTTATTTCAACCGAGATGCGCTCAAAGGCTACGCCAATGCCCACAAACTCGAAGCCTTCAAGACCATGAACGCCGCCAACACCAAGCGTTTCAAGACACCCAAAGCCGTGCAGTTGTTCAATCGGTATGCTACCTACAACGGCTCTGACCCGTATCAGACACCCGCCACGATGAACATTATACCGCATTTGGAATACAATATCGGTGCGTTTTTTCCAGTCAAAGGCATGGTAAGTATCACCGAAAGTTTATTGAAACTGGCGCAAGATTTGGGAGTAAAGTTTTGTTTTGAAACAAAAGTAACCGAAATTATATATACCAATTCAGTAGTTACAAGTTTAAGATTTGAAAAAACTAACTCCGCCACTCAACAACTCAACAACTCATTCAACATCGTAGTCAGCAATATGGACGTAGTGAGTACTTTCAGAAAGCTATTGCCAACGGCCAAACAACCCGAGCGCATTTTGCGGCAGCCCAAGTCGAGTTCGGCATTGATTTTTTATTGGGGAATCAAAAAACAATTTTCTAATTTAGGGCTTCATAATATTTTCTTTTCGGACAATTATCAGGGTGAGTTTGAGGCTATATTTACCCAAAAAACACTTTTTGACGACCCCACCGTTTATGTCAATATCACGTCCAAACACAAACCTGACGACGCACCCAATGACTGTGAAAACTGGTTTGTGATGGTCAATGCGCCCAACAATGACGGCCAAAACTGGGACGAACTCATAGCCAGCACCCGCCAAAATATTATAAAAAAACTAAGCAAAAACTTAGGTCAAGACATCAGCAAACTCATTGACTGTGAGGCCATTCTCGACCCACGAACGATAGAGTCTCGAACGTCCAGCTCGCAAGGGGCTTTGTATGGCAACAGTTCTAATAACCGCTTTGCGGCTTTTATGCG
>JAYVJH010000012.1:0-3151 GCA_043769455.1 Runella sp.
GAAAAAAGACAATAAACTGGTATCAATACGACCGATGTTTTGTTATTTGTAACTATATTTTTATGTAATTTTGCAATTCAATTACCAAATTACATAAAAATATGATTGCAAGAGATTTGTCGAACCATCTTCTTAGGCTGGCTGATTACTTTCCGATTGTGTCTGTTACGGGGCCACGGCAATCGGGTAAAACTACACTTATCAAAGATACATTTAGCGATTTTCCTTATGTACTACTCGAAGACCCCGATACCCGTTTTTTTGCAGAATCTGACCCGCGTGCATTTTTGAACCAGTACCCCAATGGGGCTATTTTTGATGAAGTACAGCGTGTGCCATCACTTTTTTCTTATTTGCAAGGCATAGCAGATGCCAGCCCCAATCGCAAATTTATTTTGTCGGGGTCTCAAAATTTCTTGTTGATGCAAAATATTAGTCAGTCGTTGGCTGGTAGGGTGGGTTTGCTTACATTATTGCCTTTTTCGTGGCAAGAAACCAAGTTTAAAAGCCCTCGAAAACCATCTGAACAGTTATTGAACGGTGGATATCCGGCACTTTACCAAAAAAACATACCCCTGCCCATTTTTTTTGGGTCTTACATACAAACATATATCGAACGAGATGTACGAATGCTAAAAAATATTGATAATCTCAGTACTTTTAGTCGGTTTATCAAGCTATGCGCTGGTCGGGTAGGGCAGTTGCTCAATGTGTCATCGTTGGCTACCGATGCGGGCATTAGCCCACATACAGCCCAGTCGTGGTTGTCAATTTTAGAAACCTCGTATCTGATATTTTTGCTCAAACCTTATCATCAAAATTGGGGCAAAAGACTTACCAAGATGCCCAAATTATATTTTACAGATACAGGACTACTTTGCAACTTGCTGGATATTGCCAACACAAATCAGTTAGAAACGCATTATAGTTATGGTGCCATTTTTGAAAATGGGGTTATTTTGGAACTTATGAAAACACTGTTCAATAAAGGCGAACGGCCACAGTTTTACTTTTGGAGAGACAGTAATGGTAAAGAAATGGATTTGATTATAGACCAAAATGGTCAAATGATACCTCTCGAAATAAAATCAAGCCAAACGGCTATGCCAGCACTCTGGAAAGGATATGAAACATGGCATAAAATGGTGGACAAAAACCCCGCAGATGGTTATTTGGTCTATGGTGGCGATGTATCGCAGCAACGGACTAATCTCCATCTTTTGTCGTGGCGTGAGATTCAACAAATAGTCGATTAGATAATTTTATAATTTCTTTTTACATTCGGTCTTTTAACAAATACTATGTTCAAAATCGTAAGCTCTTCGGCGGGGTCGGGCAAAACCTATACGCTCACCAAAGAATACCTCAAACTGGCTCTCAAAACCGAAAAGTCGGGCTACTTTCGTAAAATATTAGCCATTACCTTTACCAAAGCGGCCACCCGTGAGATGAAAGAGCGCATCACGCACAAGCTCAAAGCCTTTGCCGATGGCCAAAACGACCCCATGCTTACCGACATTGTGGCTGAGTTGGGCGATGTGAGCGAAGCCCAAATTAGAACAAGAGCCAAGTCGGTTTTTACTCAAATTTTACATAGTTATTCCGACTTTTCGATATTGACCATCGATAGTTTTATGCAGCGCATCGTCAGTGCTTTTACAGACGAACTGGGGCTGCCGTTTATGTTTGAGGTCGAGATGGAAGCCGACGAATTGCTTAAATTATCGGTCGAGCGAATGTTAGAAAAAGTAGGCGATGAGTCGTTTATAGAAATGACCCAAATCTTGAAAGAATACTATTTGGAAGCCAGCGAAGACGGCAAGAGTTTTCAGAGCCTGCCACAGTCGTTGGCTGAGTTTGCTCGAAATATCGTTCAGGAACAATCTTATGCTGCCATCGAAAAAAATAAAGCCCTCAAACCCACCGACTTTCGTAATATCAGAAATCAACTCAAAGCGTTTTTGAAACAATTTGAAAGCCATTTGTCAAAATTGGGTACTGTAGGACTGGGTATTATTGAGCAAGGCGGCTTAGTGAAAGAAGATTTTTCGAGAAGTACTGTCTATAATTATTTTAAAAAATCTGCTGATTGTGAGCGGTTTATGGAAGAGTTAGGCAAGTTAGAATCAGACGCTTTTAATGACAACAAAGGCTGGTACATCAAAACCGCCAAGCCTTTTGTAGTTGATGCCATCGAGGGCATAAAGCCTGAATTGAACTTAGTTTTTGAGAAAATAGAAGCCCTCAAAAAAGACCAATTACCGCTCTATTGTCTTTATGAAAGCCTCGTTCCACATCTCTATCAGTTGGCGGTGATGAACGAAATCAAAACTGAATTTGACAACCAACTACGAGAAAATGGGCGGGTACATATTTCAGAATTTAACCAAAAAATACTACAAATCGTAACCCAAGAGCCTGTGCCATTTATCTATGAACGGCTTGGCGAAAAGTACAATCATATATTGGTAGATGAGTTTCAGGATACTTCCAAATTGCAGTTTGCCAACTTACTACCGCTTATCGACAATAGCCTGAGTTATGACAATTTTAACTTAGCCGTAGGCGACTCTAAGCAAGCCATTTATCGTTTTAGAGGTGGCGACATGGACTCGATTATTGCCCTTCACACCCAGCAACTCGCACCGCTGGCACAGTCGTTGGGCGGTAATGAGCAAACCATTGAGCGGCTCATAAACATCAGGCCGCAACTCGTGAGCGATGCCTTGGTTATGAATCGACGTTCGGCTGCCGAGATTGTAGAGTTTAACAACGATTTTTTTGAGTTTGTATCCAACCAGTACCTCGAAGATGGCTTGCCAAAAAAAGTTTACGATGAATATTTCAAACAACAACTACCGCCCAATGTAAAGCGAGGTGGACAAGTGAAGATTGAATTTGTAGAAAAAACAACAACCGAAACAGACGAAGACTCGGACACTCCTGCGATGGTAGAACGAACGCTTGAAATAGTGCGGCAGTCGTTGGCAGATGGGTTTGAGCTAAGAGATATTTCGGTGTTGTGCCGGGGCAAACGTGAAGCCAAAAAAATAGCAAACGAGCTAAAAGAGCAGGGTTTTGGGGTCATTTCAGAAGACTCACTTTCGCTCAAATTTTCGGCAGCCGTCAATCTCGTTTCGGCTTTTATGCA
>JAYVJH010000013.1:0-6305 GCA_043769455.1 Runella sp.
CATCGAAGTCTTGGAACGTGATGCGCCTATTGTGATAACAGAAAAAAGTCTTAGACCCAATACAGGTGGGGCAGGACGATTTAGAGGAGGTTTAGGCCAAACGTTTAGCTTTAAAATGGTAGGCAAAGACCCAATAAATTTTTCGATATTGACCGAAAAAACCAAAACATTTCCGCACGGTATATTGGGTGGAGAGAATGGTGGCGGTGGTGCATTTGAAATAAAGCCACATCGTTTTTTGCCACCTAAGGGACTCACCAAACTTTATAATGGCGAAGAGGTAATATTACATTTGCCAGGTGGTGGTGGCTATGGCGACAAGTCAGAGCGACTGGCAGAGGCCATCGAAAGAGACAAAAAACTGGGCTACGTGATAGGTAGTGAATAGTGAGAAATGAATAACGGACAACTCATTGGTGAAAGTGTAAAAACTGTAATATAGCTTCGGCAAAATCATCAGATGCTACTGTGTCGTTGTGGGTGCCAGGCACGATTTTGAGCGTAGAACGAGGTAATAATCTGGCCAATTCCGATACTTTGCCATTGTCAAAGTCTTGGTTGCCCGAAATCACTAAAACGGGCTTCTTGATTCGTTTAAGGCTTTTTGTGGTCGTAACGGGCTGCGCTTCTTGCATCAACGACAGAGCAAGTGTATCTGCACCCGTGCTTTTGGCATAAGCTACGGCTTGTCTGATTTCTGGCCATTTGGCCGACTGCCCAGCAAAGGCTTCTTTAAACATTTTTGGCCTAATCCAGTCAGGGTTTGTAAAGTCGGCACCCATGCCACCCAATATGGCGTTCCCAACGTTGTTGTCCAATACCAAAAGCCTTGCTGCAATGATTGCACCACGTGAATACCCCACTACATCGTATTTTTTAAATCGCAAGTGTTGCATGAGAGCCATTATATCTTTGGCTTCGGCGTCGTTTTGGTATGCGGCAAGGTTGTGTGGTTTGTCTGAAAGGCCGTTTCCTCGTAAATCAGGCACAATAACCATATAGCCAGCATCTATTAGCGATCTGTAAAGCGTGGTTTTTTTCCACATATCGCCGTTTACGATGTACCCATGAATCAAGACCACAGGCGGTCCTTCGCCCTGCATTTCATAGTTGATTTTTGTACCATCAAACGACACAAACTGCGCCCATGACGACAACGACGTAGCGACTATAATAACGAGGCAGTAAAATATTTTGGACGTATTCATACTGCTAATATAGGTGGTTTAACTCAATACAGCGCCATTGGTTGTACTTTTGTTGTAACTGGCTCCCAAAAACCGTATGAACATGACATACACTATCCATGTACCCATATCGACAGGACGAGAGCCACTAACCGATGCAAGCAGTGATACAATGGTGAAATAACCCAAAAACAACGAAAGCCCAGTACTGGGGCGAAGAATTTGAAAGAAGGCTATGACAGCTAATGTAACCAAAAATGACGTAAAGAGTATAAAACCTATGATGCCATGATTGGTCAGGGATTCGAGTATAGGTATATCTAAAAATTGTGATTTATAACCTTCGCCTACCAGGATATCAGACCATTGCCCGTCCGTAAATAAACTTTTGACATAGTTATAACTGCGTACCCTTGTTATAGACGACTCATCGACTTCAACAACTTGTTTGTTCGACAGTTTTGCCCCCGAAATAGTATAAGCAAGGTTTACAAGCCGTTGGTTAGAGTTGTTGAAATAAGATTGAAGAATACTTGTAACAGTAGAAAACTGACGAGCAGCCCATATCAAAACAACTATAAAGGCACTGATAATACCGAGGGTTCTGAGCTTAAAGGTATTGACTACTGTTTGCTTGAAGTTTAATAGAAGATAGATAAAACCAAACACAAAAAGACAAAGAATACTCGTGTTTGTACGACATAAAACGATTACAATAAGACAGCAAATTACAGAAATGTAGTACAAGATTTCTTGTACTACATTTCTGGCTCTACTGGCTAAAATTAAGCCAGATAATATACCATAGAGTGCGTTATTGGCAAACACGTGCGGGTTACTTTGTTCAGTCGATGTCAAAAATTTGATAGCCGCGCGCTCGCCAAGTTTCCAGTTTGGGTCGTGCAGAAGGCTATACATCAAGCCTAAGCTACCCAAAATACCATACAAAAGGATAACGATCAGAATTTTGTCAGCTTTTTGGTTGGGATAGTACATTGTACCAATCAAAAACAACAAAGGAAAGATATAAGTAAGTATTTCTTTTGCTAACTGAGACCGATAGTTGTAGTGTAACGAAGGATAAAAAAGCATATATATCAATGCCAATACAACAAACGAAAACCAAAAGAAAAACAAAGTCATGTTTGGTAGCTCTATCTTTTTGAAAATATTTAATGGAAACATCAAAATAAGCCCCACTACCATGAAAGCGAACGTAAAAGTGCTGCCGCCACCTACTCTTAGACCATCTCTGATTGTGAATATAAGCGGAAAAGGATTCCAAACCATTACTATTCCTAACGCAATTCGATAGTATTTTAAGTCGTCTTTTTCTATCATAGCTTCTATCTAAAAAAACCGTATTTAATGATACAATAAATGGCTCTGAAACCATCTTTCCAGTTTATTTTTTTTCCTTCTGCATACGTTCGACCATAATACGATACGCCTACTTCGTAGATTCTTATGTTGGGAATACGGGCAATTTTGGCTGTAACCTCTGGCTCAAAACCAAAACGTTTCTCTTCCAATTTTATCTGTTGAATAATATCAGTTCTAAACAACTTGTAACAGGTTTCCATGTCTGTCAGATTGAGATTGTTGAACATATTGCTCAAAAAAGTAAGCCATTTGTTGCCGATTGAGTGCCAAAAAAACAGAATCCGATGTGGGCTACCCCCTATAAATCTCGAACCATAAACAATATCAGCGTACCCGTCCAAAATAGGCTGGAACAGTAAATTAAATTCTCTTGGGTCGTATTCGAGGTCAGCGTCTTGTACAATTAAATAATCGCCTGTTGCATTTTTAATTCCTGTATGCAGTGCAGCGCCTTTGCCTTTGTTTACATCGTGTTTATGATACTGAATCTCCAACTCTGGGTGTATTTGTATGAAGTGCTGTACCTTTTTTTCGGTCTGGTCGCTCGAGCAGTCATTGACTACAATAATTTCTTTGTTTAGCCCTCCAATAAGCACCACATCTGCTATCTTTTCTAATACGCTCACAATAGTTCGTTCTTCGTTGTAAGCAGGAATAATGATACTTAATTTCATTTGTAGTATTTTGCTAAATTATATTATGGTTGTCTGCCAATAATTTCATAGATAAAATGGCTTGATGTTTTTGTGGTTTTTAATATGCTACCATTATGAAACAGAGAAGAGATTGGAATATCTTGAGTCTGAGTTCTAATAAAAGCAAAGATAGTATCTGACTGGCTAACTACATAACCATTGAGTTTTGATGTACCCACTCTACTTGAAAAAGTATATGGTGAAACGGCTACAATTTTTTGGCAATTAGACACATTCAGAGCCAAAGCAGAGTCGTCAATAAAAATTGTTCGGTTTTTATTGGGTTTCTTATCTACTTCGCTCATAATATCAATACAGCTTTGGTCTGTTAGTTTTAGTGCAAAACCATCTTTTGAAATAGGGTAATTACTGATTTCTTTCTTTTTGACCACAAATATAACCAAACTATAAACGGTATTGGTCATAAACAAAATAAAAACAAGGGAGTAGAAAATTGTTTTTTGATTGAAATAGTTTTGCAATAAAATTGGTAAAAACAAAAAAGCAAGAACTTTAAAATGACGTACATCAAACGAAATTTCTGCCTGACGAGAAAAGTGATAACCCATAAATAAAGTATAGATTATATAAAAAGCCAAGAAGAGGGCTACATTGGGCTTGATCGTTTGGTTTTTCCATACACTCCACAAAAGTCGAATGATTAGTGCCATCACACTGACATTCAGTAAAGCACGGACCCAGTAAATATCATCTATTGAAACAAAGCCCTTAAAACTGATTTGATAAAAAAAATCTAACGATGAGAGCCAATAATGAACTGGTAGATTGAGTAAGTCAATGATGCCAAAATTAAAATCAAAACTGGAGCCAAGAAATGAAGTGGGGTTGGTGCCTTTTGATAGATATAGTTTGTGTATCAGTAAATAATAAACAATAAATGCCAAACAGCAAGCGGTGGCTACGGTAATGATATTGCGGCTGGGCAATGCGAGTTGTTTTTGAGAAATACAGTTAATTATATATTCTAAAAAAGGAACAGCGCACAAACTGAGTAGTACAATAGACGAAGATGTTTTGAACACAAAACATACCAAAGAAATGACAAGTAGGCCGACAAATAACTTTATGGGGTTATTTCTAAGTTTTAAGTAACATAATATGAGCCAGGGCGCACCGCCAAAAAATAAAATTTCCCCTCCAGTATAGTTCAAAAATTGTGTAGTTGTTACGGAGCGTGAGGTGAGTATAAAAAAAAGCGACCATACGATGACTGTCGAATGATATTGCTGTGTAGCATATATTTTGTACCAACCCAATAGCCCCCAAATCGTGAATAGTATTGTTATCAGCAGGCAACTTCGCTCGTAGGTTAGATTGAGCAATGAACTAATAGCTACTGGAACCAAGTATTGCCCAGGCGACCACCATGCAATAAACACATCTTTACCTTGCGAAATAACCGAGGAGTCAGAGACAGTAATAGTGTTGAAGTGGCTACCCTTTTGCATACTTTGCCAGACATTAAAGCCAAAGCCAGGATCGTCGCCAAGCACTAATGGTATGTAATATATTGATAACACGAGTAGTATAAAAACTACCGACAGTAGATACCAAATAGGTCTATTTTTGGAAATAGATGTATTAAAAACCATGTATTGATTGATTTAGATTGTCTAATTCTTTTTACTTTGTAATACAAAGTAAAAAGAATAGTGTCATAGTTGCAATATTTTCTTACAAAAAACGTCGCTCGAAAATTCTTTGAGGTAGTTTGTTCCGTTTATTTTTTGGCTATTTTTTAGTAATAGACTTATGTTTTTGGCAATTTCGTTGGGCTGGGTTGGGTTTATAGCCCAGCCCAAGTTATGTTCTATCACTATGTCGCCAGCCAAACTGGGTCTTGAAACTATGACGGGTACATTGTATTTGGCAGCTAAGGCCACCGCACCGCTCGAATTGTAAAAATTGATTTGTGGGGCTAAAATCAAATCGGCCATCTTAAAGAGACAATCGGACTCGGCTGGGCTAATAAACTGCAAGCGAGCTACTATCAACCCAGTACCAAACTGTTCAATGGCTTCATCGACAATCACTTTCAGCGATTGGGCATAGTGTGGGTCTGGTTCGCCACAAATCAGGAGCGTAACCTGCTGCTGCTCGGCGGCAGTCAATAAACCGATGGCTGCAATGATGTTTGGCAAGTTTTTTCTGTCCGAAATATTCCCAAATACCAACAATACTTTACGGTCTGGTGCTATGCCGTACTGGATTTTCGTCTGCTCTATGCTTTGTGTTGGCTTATCAATGTTAAAATTGGGTGCAGGGTCTGGCAAAAACACAAATCGGTTATCGTAGCGATTGTTGTATATTTTTACTCCCTTGACATCGTTCAAAATAAAAATATTGGACAGGTTTTTGTTTTGCAACATCCACTTCGTTTGCAAAGATTTACGAATACCTTTTACTTCTTGTTTGAGCCACGCACTTAGTCCAAAGCCTGTTTCATACTCGGCTCTAAACGGTAAAAACAATATGCCCGAAAATTTTAAGGACGACTGCTGCCAATATGACCGCCCCAGCTCGTATTGAAAAGCATCTAAGTGCATTAGCATCACCCGTTTGGCGGCATAGCTCAATGCTAATTTTTTGAGGTAATGAATTTCAGTACTTCTTTTTTTTAAAACACTTTTTTCATTCTCAAAGCCATCAATATCTGCCGAGGCCATGTAATGAAAACGAAGTAGGGTTTCATATTTTGTAAAACGAATCTTTGCCTCTGGATTGACCACAAAAACATATCGCTGCTGTGTTGTGGCTGATTGGTTTTCTAAATATGACACCAAAAACTGCAAAAAATCAAGGTGATGCCCACTCATATCTCGGTCGTATATCAGCGTTATGTCTTGATGAATCGGCAGGTGCATAGAATTTATTGAATAGTAATGACCACAAAAGTACAAAAAACTAATGATATAACGGGTAGCTTTCGATACGATGAATGATGGACAGTAGCCTTTTTTGTAACCACAATCGCCATTTTGGCACAGTTGGGCGTAGTTTTTGATGAATCGAAAAAATA
>JAYVJH010000014.1:0-2371 GCA_043769455.1 Runella sp.
AGCCGCCCAAGATGGCGTAGGCGCAGTACCGATGACCGTTTCTGGCACGGTCAATAAAATCATAATGCTCGGTGGCATCGTGATAGCGAGTGCAGTAGCTACTACTTTTATGGTTATTGCAAAGCCTGAGTTACTTATGCCGTCAATGATTGGTGGCGTAATAGCAGGCTTGATTATTGTACTCGTTTTATCTTTCAAGCAGCATCTTGCCCCAACTCTCGCGCCACTCTATGGTATAGTCGAAGGGGTTTTTGTAGGCGCAATGACGCTCATGTTCGACAGTATGTATCCAGGTATTGCTTTGTCGGCGGTGTTGCTCACTTTTGCAATATTGGCCTCAATGATTGGTCTTTACAAAGGTGGAGTCATCAAGGCTACGCCTACTTTCAAACGTGCCGTTTATTCTGCTACGGCTGGCATTGCTATTTTTTATGTTATTTCAATGGTATTGAGACTGTTCGGAATCCAAATGCCATTGATTTATGACAGTGGTATATTCGGTATTGGCTTTTCATTAATTGTAGTTGGTTTGGCCGCCTTTAATTTGGTACTGGACTTAGAGCGCATCGAAGAAGGTGCTGCCTACGGCGCACCCAAATATATGGAATGGTACTGCGCCTTTGGCATGATTGTTACCATCATCTGGCTTTATATGGAGGTGTTGCGGTTGTTGGCCAAGATTTCGAGCAGAGATTAAAACAAAAGAAATACAAAGCAAAAATAAGCACCCGATAGCATCTGGTGCTTATTTTTTTGAAAAAGTATTTAAAATTCAAAAGTAAACTGTATTCAACTCACCACTACACACAACTACTTAAACCCATGAAACTCTTTCGTTTTGGCTCTTTTGAGCAGGAAAAACCCGCCGTTGAACTGGCCGATGGCCGCCGAATAGACGTATCGGCTTTTGGGCAAGATTTTAACGAACATTTTTTTGGTTCAGATGGAATCAAAAAACTATCTAATTGGCTCGTTGTCAATGCCGACAACTGCCCCACAGTACCAGCCAACGCTCGAATAGGCTCATGCGTGGCTCGGCCATCTAAAATTGTTTGTATTGGTCTCAACTACGCCAAACACGCTGCCGAGTCGGGTGCAACGCCCCCGTCAGAGCCTGTTATTTTTATGAAAGCGTCGTCGGCCTTGTGTGGGCCATTTGACGATCTGATTATTCCGAAAAATTCTATTAAAACAGACTGGGAAGTCGAACTGGCTTTTGTGATTGGCCAAAAAGCGAGCTATGTGTCAGAAGCCAAAGCGATGGACTATGTGGCTGGCTACTGTATTCATAACGACTATTCTGAGCGAGAGTTTCAGTTGGAGCGCGGCGGGCAATGGGACAAGGGCAAAAGCTGTGATACTTTTGCACCGCTCGGTCTTTATTTGGTTACAAAAGACGAAATACCAGACCCGCACAATCTACGGCTTTGGCTCAAACTCAATGGCGAGACCGTGCAAGATTCAAATACCAACGACTTGATTTTTAAGATTCCAACATTAGTAAGCTATCTAAGCCATTTTATGACACTTTTGCCGGGCGATGTTGTCTCAACAGGTACTCCTGCGGGTGTAGGTTTGGGTATGAAACCGCCACGGTATCTGAAAGCAGGCGAAGTCTGCGAATTGGGAATTGACGGGCTGGGTGTTCAGCGGCAAACGGCTGTGGATTGGGGTGAGTGAGCCTATTTTTTCATTTTCAAAAGTGATTTTCCATCTACTTTTCTAATTACTTCACGCTTCATAAATCTGATACTCCAAACGGCCAATGGCGACAGGTTTTTTTCTACACAACGCTCACAAATGAGGCTTTTGGCTGGTATGGCCGCATTATAGACCAATACTGTATCGCCTATTTTTTGAATATTAGATATTTGGGGCAATTTGTTTTCGGCATTGTACAAATAAGCGTCCAATACTTCTTTTTCTTTTGCGCTGAGGTTACTATTTTTTAGGTCTTTGGTTGTTAATAATGAGATAGTTACATCATATTTTTTAGAGAGCGAGTCAAGTAATGGCAAGTTTTTGAGATTACACAATTCAGTAGTTTTTGTCGGTTGTTTAGTCAGTGCAGTACTCAACTCGGCTTCAATACTTTTTGTAATACGCTGCCCCCAACCATCTACTATCGTTATTATTTGCTCATTTGTTACCCGCTTTATTTTTGAATTTTTTATCTCCTCCGCCAGCGCACGAGTTTGTTTTACGCCATCGTTGAGGTTACAAGACGAGACTATAAAGGCCAACAAGAGACAAAACGCCATAGAACATTTAGCTGACTTAGCACAAGCCACCCCGTTGGAGTGGAAACTAATTGCTAATTTTCGTTTCATTTCTTTCATTGTTTTCATTCCCTTCATTATCCTAAATAGCC
>JAYVJH010000015.1:0-11139 GCA_043769455.1 Runella sp.
ACCAAAATCAGGTAACGACCCTACGAAAGACTCAGACGTAGGCACTAACGGCCAATCGACACCGATAACGCTCACAACGGCCAACTCGGTTGTCGATGGCGGCATTGTGCCAGATGTTTGTAGCGTACCATTTGAAGCTACGGCTATTTCGGCTACTTGTATAAATGGCAATAAAAATATTGATGGAAAAATAGTAATTTCGGGCTTTGCCATAGACCTTAAATATGACATAATTGAAGCGTCAAGCTATACATTATCAACTACTTACAAATTGGCCAAAAATATTCCAGATGATGGAGTATTGTCAAAGGGTTTGGCAAGTCCAGCATCGCCCAAAGTTTATACGATTCGAGTATTTAGTGCCGCTGGTTGTGTTACCGACAAGACAGTTATTTTGCAATCGACCAGTTGTGAGTGTCCGCCTGCTATTTGTTTACCATTAACTATCAGACGAAAAAGAGTATAAATTAGTTGTGTTTGAGTGTATTTTTAGATATTTGTTCAAAAATTAAAAAATAATGGCACACTCATCGCTCGTTTTAGCATCAAACTCACCTCGTCGGCAGCAGCTTTTAAGAGAGTTGGGTTTTAAATTTTCGGTCAAGGTACGGCCAACGTCTGAGATATTTCCAGCAACGATGCCGCCGATCGAAGTACCCGCATATCTGGCCACCCAAAAAGCAGACGAGTTTAGAGTTGATATAAAACAAGAAACTATACTCTGCGCCGATACGATTGTGGTAGTTGATAACGAAATTTTGAACAAACCAGCCGATGCTACCGAAGCACGAATGATGCTCAAAAAGTTGTCAGGTAGGGCGCATCAAGTCATCACAGGTATTTGTGTCATGAATGGGCAATCGACTCAGACTGCAACTGATGTAGCTACTGTATATTTTAAAACTTTAACCGACAACGAAATAGATTATTACATCAAAAACTACAGCCCGTTTGACAAAGCAGGTGCGTATGGCGTACAAGAATGGATAGGTATGATTGGTATTGAGCGCATCGAAGGGTCATATTATACAATTATGGGGCTACCCGTGCATTTGGTGTATCGGTTATTGAGTTAATTTATAATCAAAAACCGCTGGCTACAACGTTGCTGATTATGGCTACCGACCAAAAAATAATAACCCGAAGCCAATACCTGACTGGGTTTCAGTATGTAATCATTGTCAGATAGTTGTTGCCACTCAAACACTACTGGCTGGCCTATGGAGTTGTATATTTGTAAATATTGAGGCTCTAATTGTTGTAATCGAACTCTAATTTGTTGGCCTGAGACTATATTCTGAAATATCCAAATCTGTGGAATAGTGTTGGACACAATAACTGAAATAATTTTGGAATAAACAAACGAGCCATCATTGTCAGTCTGGCGCAGTCGGTAGTAATTTGTGCCAATCATGGGCGTTAAGTCCGTAAAGCGATAGTGTTTTTGCTGGTACGAATCGCCATTGGTTTTAATATTTGACAATGTCATAAACTCAATCGCATCAAGACTTCGTTGTAGCTCAAAGCCCGACACATTGCGCTCGGAAGCCGTCTGCCAAATTATATCTACCTGTTTGTCAAATACTTGCGCCTTAAATACAGTTAGTTCAACAGGAAGTGGTACTATGGCTACCTTGCCGTTTATTGTCAGGTTGTCGAGTCGTAATGCGCCTGTGCCACTTGCGGCTGAGTAGCCATAAATCCTAAAAGTAGTTGTGGTTTCGATGTCAGTATAAGCCAGAGCAATGTTTAGGTTATTGTAGGTAGTCGTTATGGCAGATGTGCCAATGTTAGTGCCAAAATTGTCGGCACTCGACCGAACTACTAATTGCACTGGGCCGTTGTTAGTATTATTAAAAACAAACGAAACCGAACTGATGGAAATACGATAGACTTGTGGAGTTACCGAAAAATCAACATAGTCGCCAATGGTATTGGTTATAGACCAGCCACCCAAACTCACCGCACTACCTGTTGCGCCAGCAGGAAAGCCTAATTGATTGATACCAGACAGGTTGAGTGGCGAGGCTACTACGTTTGGGTTGTCGGTAGAGCCATTACGGTTGCCTTCAAAGCCCCAAAAGGCAACAAAGTTTGTCTGTGCGATTGTAACAAAAGGCCACAAAATTATAAAACAGCCAATTACCCAGCGTGATAGCATACCAATAGCATTAAATAGTTGTAACTTTGACAAATGTAAATAAAAACTATTTTAAATCAATAATTTTGGCACGATTTTAGGGTAGCTTTGTTTGGGTAAAATATTAAAACGATATTGGCAACCTTTTTATGGATTTACTGAACGTGAAAAAACATACCAAACATATATTTTTATTACTATCTCTGTTATTGCTTGGTGGTGCATTTTTGTTTAATTTTTTTTCTGATAAAGGAGCATTAGGCGCATCTGACGATAAGTACCTGTCATCGCTCCGAACAATAATTAAAGAAGAAGTAGGAGCATTGCAGAAAGACATGGGTACCGTGGCGGAGCGTGTTGTAAAGGCGCAACAATTTAATTTTACAGAATTACAAACACTGACCAATTACCCTTATTATATTTATAAAAATCACGAGTTGGTATTTTGGTCAGACCATCGGTTTATTCCAGACTCCGCCAAAATATTCAATATAACCTCAACTCAACTTATAGACTTTCAGCAAGGCAAATATATTATTGGTCGGCGGTCGTTGAATATAAAAAATGATGTAATTGATATTTTTTCGGCCATAAACCTACGCAGAGACTATAAACGAGACAACAATCATTTACAGTCTGGTTACAATTTATCTCTTTTTGTAACTGACCCACAAGAAATTTCGACAAAACAAACAAAACCTTATCAGACAATATTTGACGATCAAAATAGGTTCTTGTTTTCGGTCATTCCACCCAAACTTGAAGTTTATCGCAACCAAACGCTCAGTATCAACACCGTGGTTTTATCGATATTGTCGGTGTTGTTTTTTGGTATTTATGTATGGCAATGGGTTATCAGACTAAGTCGAAACCGAAATTACGAGCTATCGTTTGTTATATTGGCCGCTTACCTGATTATATTACGAATCGGAATGTTGTACTTCAACATTCCATCGCTGTTTTATGAAACAGACGTATTTAACCCCAAATTTTATGTAGCCTCTAAGTTTGCCCCTTCTCTTGGCGACTTGCTGCTCAACTGTGTCGTTGTTTTTGTGCTTGCTCTTTATTTAGTCGATTATTATTACCGCTCCAAAACACATTTTCTCTTCACTCGCTCCATCACCAACGTTAAGCGGGCTGTGGCTATAATTGCAATTGCGTTCAGCTACTGGGTGTTTTATGGCTGTTTTAGAGAATTAGAAAGTATTTACGATAAATCCAATTTTTCGCTTGACATTACTCTGAGTATTACGTTTTCTTCTCTAAAAATCGTTTGTTTGGCCATATTTGTGTGTATATCAAGCATTTATTTTTTAGTAATACACATACTGAGCAATATTTTCATTAGGTTCAATGGTAGCCAGAGTGCCAATTTACTAAACTTCTTAATTGGAACATCTATTGGCTTGTTTACCATGTATTTGTTTGATATAGCCTTCGATATAATAGTTGTTGTGCATGCTATATATTTTTTGTTACTCTATTTTTTACGCTTTCCTCGTATTCTCTACGCATTTCGTTACCGAACCTCTATCTATTATTTTTTGGCGGCTTTATTTTGTACTATCATCACAACTTATATTGTTTATGAACAAGAGCTGATTAAAGATGTAGTAAGAAAGCAAGAGTTTGGCCGACAGTTGATAGCCGAAAATGACCAACTTGGCGAGTTTTTGTTAGATCAAGCCAATAATTCTATTAAAAAAGACCGAGAGATTCAGAATACTTTTTTGAATGCCAATGCTTTTTTGCCACAAAAAATCCAAGAAAATGTCAAAAGTACACACCTCAGTATGTATTTTGACCTTTACAATATTGAAGTTATACCGTTTTCGGCCAAAGGTGAGCCATTAGATGGAGTTCCTTTTGATCCCTCACCAGACTACGAGTCGTATTCAATAGCTTACCGTAAGCCCAACTACAAGACGGCATATTCGAGTATATTCTTTGTGAACGACGTTGAAAATAATTTTAATAAAGAGTACATAAGCCTGATAGACATCAGAACCGATACAACATTGGTAGGCCATGTTGTACTGTCGCTCAAACCGCGCAATGAGTTTCCAAAAAGCGTTTATCCTGAGTTATTGATGGAAAAACGCTTTATTCAAGCCCCAGAAACTCGTCAATATAGCTACGCCGTTTATGATGCCCAGCAACGACTGCTTTATAGTACAGGTAGCTACAACTATGAACGAAAACTGCCCCCTAATTTTTTGAAAGACAGTGTTTTATACTCGAAGGGTATATTGTTCAATGAGTACCGGCACGTTGGCGAAAAAGGCAAAAACAGCCGTCAAGTAGTCGTATCGTCCAAAGAATATACATGGAAGAGTATCATTTCCAATTTTTCATTTTTGTATTTAATATTGATACTATACGTCATTCTGATTATCATTTTTTATGCCATCAATTATGGTTTTTCAAAATTAAAAGTCAATTATACAACCAAAATCCAGATATTATTAAATGCGGCGTTTTTTTTGCCGCTGGCTTTGGTGGTCGTCATAATGCTAAAAGTTATCAGTTCCAATTATATTAGCAATCAAGAAGCGACTTATCTGAATAACACAAAAACAGTGGCAACTAACTTTCAGCCCTATTTGGAAGAAACCATGAGAGGAGGGCGAAGCAAGGCAGCGCTCGAAGAAGAACTGGGGCGCATTGCTCGTGATGCAGATTTAGATGTAAACTTTTTTGATACCAATGGCAAATTATACACTTCGACCAAGCAACTGATTTTTGAAGAAGGGCTACTGTCTAAGCGGCTCAATCCCGTAGGTTATCAACGACTGCTCGAAGACAAAGAAAATGAGGTATTACTATCTGAGTCGTTGGGTAACAATCAATACCAGACGGCCTATATTTCTGTCAAATCAACCAAAGGTAAGGTGTTGGGGGTGTTGGGTGTGCCGTATTTTGACTCAAAGCCCGAACTCGACCGCCAGATTATCGAAGTCATATCGTCGGTATTAAGCGTATTTGCTATTATGTTTCTGTTGTTTTTGTTGCTATCGTACTGGGCATCTAATATTTTGACAGTACCACTTAGATTGATTACACAAAAAATTAGAAAAATAAACCTATACCAACTCAACCAACCTTTGGAATGGAATTCGGACGATGAGATTGGGGTAATGATAGGGGCATATAACCAAATGCTACGAAAACTTGAAGACAGTAAACAAGAACTGGCAGAGAGCGAAAAAGTAGCCGCATGGCGAGAAATGGCAAGACAGGTGGCGCACGAGATCAAAAATCCACTTACGCCTATGAAACTCACTATCCAGCATTTGCAACGCACAACCTATCGAGACATACCTAACGGAGATCGTATTAACAAAACCTTTGACTCACTCATCGACCAGATAGATAACATTAGCGACATAGCTACCTCGTTTTCGGATTTTGCTAAAATGCCACTGCCCAAAAACGAGCTTTTTGAGATTACGACTGTTCTCGAAAAAGCAGCAAATTTATATTCAGAAGACCGAAAAATAATATTGAACAGCGACATTCAAGCCAAAGAGGTATATGTCATGGGCGATAGACAGCTAACTGGCCGAATTATTACCAATCTGATAATTAACGGAATCCAGTCTGTGCCAACCAATCGTCAGCCCGAAATTACGCTCAAACTACATACCGATGAGGGCAGTGTCTATATTGAAGTCAAAGACAATGGAGTGGGTATTCCTGAAAATATACGAAATCGTGTATTTTTACCAAACTTTACAACCCGAGAGCATGAAGGCGGCACAGGATTGGGCTTGGCCATAGCCAAACGAGGTGTAGAACACGCTGGTGGCGCAATATGGTTTGAATCTGAAGAAGACTGTGGCTCGTCGTTTTTTATGTCTCTACCCATCAGCAACGCCCGACCGAAATAGGTTTGTTTTGGAAAATCCCCAAAAACATTTCGTAAATTGCAATCTAAAAACTTAGCTTGTAATGAATATCTTTAAAATCAGTTGGGCAAATCTAAAAGATAAAAAACTCAATAGCTTTCTTAGCGCACTGTTGATGACGCTGGGCATTGGTATTATTTCGTTGTTGTTGTTGCTAAATAAACAACTTGACGAACAGTTTAGGCGCAACATCAAAGGTATAGATATGGTAGTTGGGGCAAAGGGCAGCCCGCTACAACTTATCTTGTCGGCTATTTATCAGATTGACTCTCCTACTGGCAATATCTCACTTGCTGAGGTTCAACGTATTACCAAAAACCCGTTAGTCAAAATGGCTATTCCGCTTTCCATGGGCGACAACTACAAATCATTTAGAATTGTAGGTACAAATGCCAAATACTCCAATCATTTTGAAGCAAAAATACAAACAGGAAGGTTGTTTGCTACTACAATGGAAGCCACTATTGGTGCAAAAGCTGCCGCAGTAACAGGACTAAAAGTAGGTGATGTATTTGCTGGCGCACACGGCTTTGACAATATGGAAGACTTACACGACCTCGTCAAATACAAAGTAGTTGGTGTTTTTGAGACCAATAACTCAGTGATTGACCAACTGATACTTACCGACCTGTCGAGTATTTGGAATCTACACAAACATACCGAAAGCCCCAATAGCGGAGCCGCAGCAACAGCTTTATTGACCGAAGACTCGACCCAACAAAAAGACGAGTCTGGTCAAGAAGTTACGGCCTTGCTTATTAAATTTAGAAATCCGATGGGTATGGTTATCCTACCTCGGTTTATTAACCAAAATACCAAAATGCAAGCAGCATCTGTAGCTTTTGAAATCAATCGACTGTTTGCGATGTTGGGCGTTGGCATAGATACACTACGCTTGTTGGCGTTGGTCATTATTATTATTGCTGGCGTGAGTGTGTTTGTGTCGCTTTATAATTCTCTAAAAGAGCGTAAATACGAAATGGCATTGATGCTTTCGATGGGCGCAACACGTACTCGGTTGTTTATGATATTACTACTTGAAGGCGTTTTGCTGGCTGTAGTTGGCTACTGTGCTGGGGTGTTTATGAGCCGTTTGGGGTTATGGTTGTTTAGCCGAGCCGCCGATTCTGACTTTCATTATTCGTTTGCCAATTTTAGTTTGTTACCAGACGAACTCTGGCTTTTTGTTGGCGCAATCGCCATTGGTATCGTTGCAGCAGCTATTCCATCGTTAGGAGTATATCGCCTAAATTTATCCAAAACGCTGGCCGAAGATTAGTAAGTAGTGAAAAACGGATAATGAAAAATATTGTAATTAGTTAATAATCAAATATTTAAAATAAATGAAAACGTTGATTATTTATAAGCAACTACTTAAAAAAGCAACAGATATTTATTTTTAACACAAAGTGTGTAGATTTGTGTGTTCAAAAAACCTGACCCCCAGATGAAAAATTGCATTTGTTTATTGCTGCTCGCCTTTATTTTTGTTGATGTTTGCGCTCAAGAGTTTAAGGTAGGCTTTGAGGCACGAGATAAAAAAACAAAAAGAAGTTTAGCCGCCATTATTTCGGTCAGAGCTACCAATAGCGAGCGAGAACTCGCAGGCCAGATGCGAGACGACTTGTATGTGATAAACGTCCAGCCAAATACTGAGTACCAAGTCATTGTGGCTTGCCAAGACTACAATACCTTTCGTCAAACGCTTAATTTTGAAAAAATAGGTTTGAGTACCGACACACAGCCGTTTTTGGTGAGTTTGGTTTCTATCAAAGATCAGCCTTTGGACGAAAAAGTAACCCGTGTCGTTGAGAAGCCTACTGCCGAGCCTGTTACTAAACCCAAAATGCCAGAGGCGAAAGTTGAAATAGTCCCTAAGCCTGCTCCAGTTGTACCAGAAGTTGTAGTAGCCACGCCAGTTATTGTAAAAAATGAAACAAAACAAAATTTGTCATTCAGAGTAGTTGATGCTACCACAGGCCAGCCCATAGCAGCAAAGCTCAAACTGACAGACAACATCAAAGACACCTATTCTGGCTCGACCAACAACGACGATAATTTTTATGAAGTAACGGTGTTGGTTCAACCAGAACCATACCAGCTCTTGGTAACATCGGTGGGTTATCGCAATTACCAAGAAAAAATACCATTGACCAAGCAACTAAGCGGCGAGCAGAGCAAAAAAATAATAAAACTCTCAAAGTCAGATGTTTTTTTGAAGATAAACGTTTTAGATGAACAAACAGTGTCGGCTCTCAAAATAGCCACAATCAGAGTCATTGATATAGCTGACAAGCGAGCCGCCGTTAATGTCAAAGATGCACCCGATGGGCAAGTGGTGGCGCAGATTCGGCCCGAACGAAAATACGTTGTCGAGGTAGAATCTGCTGGTTATATGCCATTTAGTAAGCCGCTTGATGAAGTTTTGGTAAAGCTGAATGCCCAAAATACGATTAACGTCAAACTTAAAAAGTTTACAGAATCTTATATTGCTATCTCTGCCATAAACGCAAGCACTGGGCAGCGAGTGCCGGCTAAATTTAAACTAAAAGGCGAGCAAAACGAGGAAATAATTGAACTCAACACGACGGCAGGGACATTGGTCGCCAAAATGAAAATAACCGACCCAGATATTTATCGTGTCGAAACCATTGCCACGGGCTTCAAGACTAATGTCAGTAACTTAGATGCCGAAGAAATCGTGCCAGGTCAAGATTTGAACTTTGAAGCCAAATTAACGCCAGGTGTTAGTACAGCAGTACCCAATGTAGTGGCCAAACCTGTTCCAGTCAGTGTGTCGTTTAATTTTTTAGTTGTTGATGCTTCGACTAATAATGCCGTTGCCAATTCCAAATTTAAAGTAATCAATCAGCAAACCAAGCAGCCTGTGAGTACTATCAGGGCTATTTCAAATGGGTTTCAGGCTAATCTTATTGCTGACAATTTTTATATTGTAGAGGTCGAGGCCAATGGTTACGACAGGTCGCAACTAAAATTTGAGGCAGCCAGTGGTGGTCGTTCAGAGTTTCAGATTTCATTGAATGCAGCCAAAAAGATAGCCCCCATCGCCAGACGAACACCGAAGCCTGTTGTAAACGAACGGATATTTGACAACATCAAAATCGGTCAGTCGGTAGCTATCGAAGACAATGTATATTTTGACCAAAGTAGCTATGTGTTGCGCTATGAAGCCTATCCACAACTGGCTCGACTGGCGGGTATCATGCTCAGAAACCCCAAAATGACAGTTGGTATCATTGGCCATACAGACAACGTAGGCGACCCACGGCTGAACCTAATTTTGTCTGAAAATAGATCGAAAGTTATCTCCAACTTTTTGGTAAACAAAGGCGTAGCCGAAAACAGAATCTTGCACACAGGCGAAGGCCAAACCCGCCCACTGGCCAATAACGAAACCGAAGACAACCGAAAGCGTAATAGACGAGTAGAGTTTATTATCAAATAAGCGACAGTTATTGTTTATTCAAAAACGGTCATTATATTTTCGATAGGTGTTGTGTCTGAGAAAAAAGGCAACAATTTCAATAAAATCTGCTCTACAACTGCATCAGGGCATGATGCACCACAGGTAAGCATGACGGTAACGGTTTTTTTGTTTGGAATAAACCCCTCTGTTATCTGATTGGTATTGGTATGCAAATCAAAATGTTCGATAGACTGATTACTCAAAATTTTGTTGGCCGAATCAATAAAATAAGTCGGTAGTTTGTCTTCACAAAGCTCAACAATATGCGCTGTATTTGAGCTATTGTAGCCTCCAGCCACAACAGCAAAGTCGGCCTCGTGGGTGAGCAAGGCGTAAGTAGCATCTTGGTTGTCGTTGGTGGCGTAGCAGAGGGTATCTCGGGTGTTGGCAAAACGTTGCTCAACTTCGGACGCTTTGAGGCCAAAGTGCTTTATGATTTCATTTTTCAGATAGTCAGCTATTCCCTGTGTATCTGAGGCAAGCATCGTTGTCTGATTGACTACACCAATGCGTTGTAGGTGTAGCTCGGGGTCAAAACCTTCCGAAAACTGCCCAGCAAACTCTTTATAAAACTCTTCTTTTGTACCGTTTCCAGTCAAATACCGAGCCAATCTAACAGTCTGAACCATATCTCTGACCACAATGGCATGGCCGTTTTGTTTGGTATGCGAAAAAGTAGCACGGGTTTCTTCATGTCTGGGCTTACCGTGTATGACGATAGTATAGTCTTTTTGGCCAATCTGTGCAGCACGATTCCAGACTTTTTCTACAAAAGGACAGGTCGTATCGTAGCTGTACGCATCAATGTTGAGATTAGCGAGTTTGTTTTGTATTTCTATCGTTGTTCCAAAAGCGGGTACAACTACAATATCATCGCTGTTGAGTTCCGACCAATCAATGAGCTGTCGCCCCGATGTGTCCATAATAAACCGCATACCTCGCTGCTGCAAATCACGGTTTACATCGGGGTTATGAATCATCTCGCTCAACAAAAATATACGTTTGTTGGGGTGGTCGGACAGGGCTTTGTAGGCAATTTCAATGGCATTTTCGACACCATAACAAAAGCCAAAGTGTCGAGCAATCAAAAACCTGACAGACCCAAAGTCAAGAACCGTAGGCGTAAAATCTCGTTTGAGTTTATCATGTTTTCGCCTAAATTCCTTGATAGGACTAATGATATTGCTCCGATAAAAATCTGGGATATTAAATGTTTTCATATTCTTTCAATTAGTTCTTTTACTTTACGAATAGGTTTCTGGTAGATATGGTCAATTACAAGCACGTCATAAATGATTCTTGAAAAAATAAAAATAATCTATAATTTTACAGCAAAACTAACTAAACTTACTCAAAGAGTTTATGCCAAAAGTTCTTTTTAATGATTGGCTCAAAATTTGTGATAGTTTATACAAATACTTAACTGAATACAAAATGTGGAATAAAATTGTTGCCATTGGTTTGCTGATGATTTGTGGAGTCAGTCTGTCGGCGCAGCGCCTCAAACCCAAAGGCCATCTTGGCATAGGCTATACCGAAGCCTCAGACTCGCTCATGCGCTCGTTGAGGGGGCTGGAAACCCGTGGTATTGTGGTTAAGAG
>JAYVJH010000016.1:0-5903 GCA_043769455.1 Runella sp.
GCCCAAGGTAAATTTCGGCTCGAATGTGGCCGAAAACCTGGCGTATCGCCACCGTCGCACATATTACGAATTAAAAGTAAACTATCTGGATAGCGAGCATGTATTTCGGTTTCAAAATGGCCGTAGTTCATCATTCTTGAACCCAAATTACCACCAATCAAACTGATATGACTGCCTTTCTCGATTTTGAGCCGTGTGGGTTCGGCACTCTGAAAAGCTGATATTGAAAGCAACACGCCTACAATGGCCGTGAGGAGGTAAATATATTTTTTCATTGTTAAGGGGGTTTAAGCAGTGAATAGTGAAAAACGAAAAACATTTTTTTTAGTTACTCATGCTACGCAACTAAAAAATAACACCGTAGGTGTGTACTGTTGGTAGTCAATATGAGTAATTAAACAGTAAAGCCCCATCGGGGCGGCCTATTGTCTGGTTACGCATATAGCGTTGTGTGTTACTTTTTTGCTGCCATCGCTGCGGCAGACCGTCAATGGTAATATCAACGAGCTAAATAAATTTATAGTCAAGTTTAAAATTGTTCAAGCACTCATCGTAAAATTGGTAATTATTACATCAAAATCAAAACATAAATGATATTGTATTTTAAATCAGAAATTTACCCTGATTTACCCTATTTTTACCCAAATTTATATACAAACAGGGCTTTTTATGACAAATATCAATCAAAGTGTTTTTTTATAAGATTGAAACAATAATTTTACACAAAATTTAGTTCTTAGGTTGAACACCAGCCATAAAAACCTCACCCATGCCCTTTTTTGATAAAATAAAATCTTTTTTTAGTAGCCCCCCAAATACTGACTCAACTCTTAATCCTTACACCAGTTTTGACGTTGAGCCTGCACCCATTAAATATAGTGAAGTAACCGAGCCAGTTATTGACCAACCAATTAGTTACCAGTCGCAGCAGCCTGCTGTTGAGTGGCCAGTTTGGTTAGAAAACGACGATTTGTTACGAGACGAGGGCGTAATATTTGGTTTGTCTGAGTCGAAGTCAGAAGAAAAAACGGGGGTTATCAAAAACTATTTTGCACACCAAACAGCAGGCTTAGAGCGTGAAGTAGAGCTACACAGCGAAAAAATACAAGAACTCAATCTTTTTATCGAACAACGAGAGACACGCATCAATGACATTAAAAACAAAATAAATACCCTTGAAAGTCAAGAAATAAAATCAGAACATCAACTACTGAGAACCATCGTAGGACTTGTGTTTTCGGTAGCGATGTGTGTCGGCAATTATTTTTTGATTGAAGACACCCTACGCCCTTTGTATGGTAGCAGCCGATGGATAGCCGTTGGGGTGTTTTTGGCTGGAATGTTCAATCTCTTTGGTCGTATATCGCTCTTTCATGATACCGACTCTCGGCTATCGTGGAAACAACTTTTGGAAGAAATTGGAACGCCACTCGCTGCCTCGGTCTTTGTGTTTGTGCAGGCTTGGCAGCAGCAGCCTGTGGCTCGCTCGTTGGCTTTGTTTGGTTTTGTGTTCTTCTTGTTTTTGTTTGCGGGCAAATTACTACTAAGCAACCTCACACTACTACACAACGACCTGCGGATATGGACTAACAAAACTAATTTTGATAAAGAACTCAAAACTAAAACCGAAAACTGGGACGTTGAAACGGCTCAATTAGAACAAGAAATTGATGGATTTAGAATAAAAAAATGGCAAATAGTACCGCACCTCAACAAAGCCGAAGCCGAGCTGGCACGCCTCAATGCCCGTAGGGATATGCTGGTAAAATTGTTTGAAAGTGAGTTTTTATTGGCCAGACAAATACGTGAACGACTCACAGAGACACAATTACGAGCATTTTCCAAAAAATATGAATAACAGTACACGGGTCGTAGGTTTTAAAATATAATACCTCACTGACAAAATGCACGACTAACGACTAAGAATATGAACGAACATACAGACCACCCAGACTATGAGCATGGCTACAAAAGCGGTGTTCAGGATACAGACCCAGATAATTATGAGAGTTATTTGTCGAGCCAAGTAAACTACAATTCGCTCATAAAGCGTATTGACGAAAAACGTGCCGAATTAGCACAAATCAATGCCAAAGCCGACCAAACAACTGACAGATATAAAAAAGCGTTTGATGGCTTGCAAACTGCACTACAAGAAGTAGAAAAAACCGATAACCGTGTAACTGACTTGACGGTACAACGCCAGAAAATAGACGAAGAAAACGACCGCCTCCGTAAACGCCGCCAGCAAACGCAGTCAGAATATTCGCTTTTGGCTGGGCTACTGTTTTTTGTGGCTGGGCTATCGTTTGTTTTTGGCGACTTGATTATCTCGCACGAAATCGTGGCTTATGCTCTCAATATCAGAAACGACTATGAAGCCTGGGCGTTTGCAGTTGGTTTGGCCATGATTTCTATTTTGCTCAAACCAGTCTATGACCGCCTCATCGAAAAACCATACGTTGAAGAATATTCAGTCAAAAACCGTACTCGTTATGCGTGGTTCAAGGGTTCGTTGGGCGTTTTTGCTATCGTTACGCTTGGTATTTTGGGTTGGTTCAGATATGAAGCCTACCGTACCGACAAACTCAAAGAAGCCATCAATAAAGCCGTCAAAAATATCCAACTCAATGCCATACCTCTCGACCCAACCCTAATTGTTGAGCCAGCGCAGCAGCAGGCTATTTTACAAAAAATAGAACAACAATTACAAAAATCTGACGAACTTAATTTGGGACTTGTCAATAGCCCGTGGGCTTTGGCTTCGTTTGTATTGAGTGGTATTTTGTTTGCCATTGCAGGGGCCGTAACGCTGGGAATGGCCTTGCCAGTGTTACAAAATTTTTGGTATCGATGGCTACAAATTGACCCCAAACTCTGGAAAATAAAAAGACAACGTACCAAAACCGTAAAAGCCCTACAAGTATCTAAAAAAGAGCTATCTGACTATGTTATTCAGCGAAACGTTTTAGAAAAAGAACTGGAACTACTACCTCTATTGAGCGACTTAAAAGACCAAAAACAACAACTCAGCCGAGACATTGACCAACTAACGGAAAGTGCCAGACTGGCGCATGGCGAGAGCCGAATAGCTACTTTTAACGATGGCTATGCCAAGGGCCAAGCTGCCCGTGAGGCCATGAGCGATGAGGAGTTTCATCAACTAAGAAGTAGCCATTTTACAACGACCAATCTGGCACTTAAAGCGGCCTCTCCGTCCGAAAGAAACACCTCAAACAGTCGTCAAAATAGTTTGTCGCCTCACAGACTTATTCGCAAAATTATAACAGACCAGTTTAGAGAAGAAGAATAATTTACAGGCTATTCTCGTTTATTTTTGTCCGTGTTGCTGGGTCGTACTGATAAGTCTGCCATTGATTGCTAACAACCGACTCCACAATGCGGTATCCTTTGTAGTTTACGCCCCAAGAGCCTCCAAAATGACCATCAAACAAAAAAGGTATTTCACCGATTTTGGCCATGTCAAGTGCATGGTCGTGGCCATGAAAACCTGCTTTGAGATTGGGGTATTTTGCTAAAACTTGTTCTAATTCCAAACATTCAACCCCTTCTTTCGACCATTTTTTATAAGGTATGTGCATAAACAAAAACACAGAAGATTTGTCTTTTAGTTTACTCAATTCAGCATCAATCCAAGCTATGTCGGGGCATTTGTACGTTCCTTTTTCGTCTGATGTATCGGCTAATAAAATTGCATTGTCGCCCATTACAACAGTATGGTTGAGGCCATAGCCCCATGTTTGCTGCCATTGGGCGGCTGTGGCATGGTCGTGGTTGCCTCGGGTAACAAAATATGGAAAGCCCAAGAGGTCAAAGTATCGTTTGACATCGGCCATAAATTCTGTTTTGTCGTGAAATAAATCGCCATTAAAAACCACAAAATCTAAACCTCTGGTCTGTTTTTCGAGTTTGAGATAAGTAACTATGTCTTTGAAGTACCGCTCGTAGTCAGTGTTAGGCTGGCCATAATGCCCATCAGATGCTACCGCAAAGCGAAGGCGTTGAGTGGTTTTAGCTCTTGGTTTTTGGCATGAAATAGCCAATAAACTACCCGAAATAGCAAGAAAAGCACGGCGATTTAACATAATATTCTTGGATTTTTGATTGAATATAAGTGAGCTACACAAAGCGAATTATCTGGCGAAATCATTGGGTGGTCAAATTCACCCTCTTTTGTCATGCCAATTCGTTGCATTACTTTTTCAGAAGGTTTGTTTTGTAGCGGTGTAAATGAATATATTTTATTGATATTGAGTGTATTAAATGCAAATTCTAAACACGCTTTTGCACCTTCTGTAGCCAGACCCTGGTGCCAAAAATCATATTGAAGCCGCCAACCTATTTCGATACAAGGTGTAAAATAACTTTCAAATTGAGGTCTATTTAGACCAATAAAACCAATAAAAGCATTGTTTTCTAACAACTCAACAGCAAAAAAACCGAAACCATTTTGACTAATATTATTTCTAAATCGGTCTATCATCAATAATGTTTCAGAACGACTAAGTAAATTTGGAAAAAATGCCATCACACGCTCATCTTCATTCATTGCCACAAATGATTCGGTATCGCTTTCTATCCAATTTCTAAAACCTAACCGAGCAGATTTAAAAAAGTAAGTTTTCATTTCATTTTTCTGTCAAGTACTTTTGTGAGCATAATTTTAGTAAAAAAAACAAACATGAAATTAAGAACGCTAATTTTTACATTTTACATTTTACATTTTACATTTTGCACCACCTCTTGCTCTGCCCCCGACAAGGTTGGCTCGCTCGACTTGGTACAGTGGCGCAACGACCGAGGCGGCTGCTCAGGCAAACGAATGGCGATACTGAAAGATTTTGAAAAATCAGAGCCAGAACTCTTAGCTAAACACATCGACAACGTTACCAAAATATTAGGTCGCCCAGATATTTTTCAGTTGGGTGGCCGAGATACTAAGTTTTATGTATATTTTCTGGAAACAGGCACACATTGCCAAGCACAAGCCCAGACTTCGGTAGCCAAACGGGTAACGCTCAAATTCAACGCCGTTGGTCTTTTGTCTGAAATACGCTACGGCAACGAGTAAAGCTACAATTCTATCGTAACCTATGAATCAGCGTTTTGATAACATTCAGCTCGCCATAATGATTGGCTTCGTGTAGCAACAAACTATATACTTGGTTGGCAACGGTAACTCCCAAAACAGGGATTTTTATATGACTTTCGGCAGCCAAATGCTCGGCAGAGACCGCATCTAACAGTTCATAGACACGCTCGCCACGCTGCTGGTATTTGGTCAGTACTTCGTCAAGAGCTGGATAATCGGCGGCGGCAAACTGGGTAGAGCCAAAGCCAAACATATCTTTTTCGTTGGGCATTGATTCTAATTTTTCGGCTGGGTTTAAGATTTTGCAGATGGTATTTCTAAAAAACATCAAATGGCAAACCTGCCACAGCAGCGAGTTTGTTTTGTCGTAAGGCCGAAAGGTAGCCTCGGTGGCCGTGATGCTCTCACAGGCGGCAATAATGCGTTTGGTACTATTTTGGTAGCTTTTTTTGAGTAGTACGGTATCCATTTGTGGTTTTATTGGTTTGGTTGAAGCACAAAAGTAACAAAAGAAAATAATAGATTTTGGTTTTTGTTTTTTTGTTTAATCATATCTTTTTGTCGTCTTACTATTAGTGTGTTCAATCTAATGGCTGATTTATTTCGTATCTTTTTTAGTGTTTAAACTGCCAAAATTTACGGCTTCTGATTACCTTTGTACCATGGAAATATTACAAAACGATTTATTGTTACGTGCCGCCCGAGGCGAAGCCGTTGAGCGTGTACCTGTCTGGATGATGCGCCAAGCAGGTCGAATTTTGGCCGAATACCGTGCCGTTCGTGAAAAAGC
>JAYVJH010000017.1:0-6344 GCA_043769455.1 Runella sp.
TTGTATCACACATTAGATTTGTTATTTAAGTCTTTGATAAACAAAAATAACACCCCTGCTGGTTTTTACAAAGCCAGCACCATATTTATAGCACTACCTGTTTTTTTAGGATTCATAAAATGTTGTTTAGTTTTTTACAATACAAAATTAACATTTTATTGAATCCTTATTTTTTTATGAACAAACCCTGTAAGCAGATACTTTTTCTCGCTTAGATATTATCTCTTTCAGCGGCACACAACTCAAAGCACCTATCAGACCTGCAGAGGTTTGTAGCACAATTTGAAAATTATTGTTAATAGCCTTATTAGTGTAAACAAAAATAACTACACTTATACCTACCATCCATAAGATGAATGTAAAAATTGTATAAAACCTAATAGATGCTTTTTGATTGTCTATCAGCATCTTAATTTCGACATCAATAATATTTTGTTTTTGTTTCATACCGACCTGAAATATAGACGTAATTTAGTACTAACGGACGACAACCAATATTTTTGGAATAGTATTGTTTTTTTAACAAATATACAAAATGAAACTATAATATAAAATATGCAAGCTATTACCGCCTAAAATCCCGTTTCCCCCCCGATTTTTCTATTAGTTGAATTTGCTTAATAATGATGTCGTGGCTCATGGCTTTGCACATATCATAAATCGTCAGAGCAGCTACGCTTGCACCTGTGAGGGCTTCCATTTCTACGCCAGTTTTGCCCGTGAGGCTGGCCGTACACGTTATTTCAACTTCTCGGCTGGCGTTTATTTCAATCTGTATTTGGCAGTTTTCGAGGCCAATCGGGTGGCAGAGTGGAATCAGGTCGCCTGTGCGTTTGGCGGCCATCACACCTGCAATAATGGCCGTCTGAAACACAGGCCCTTTTTTGGTTTGTATTTCGTCATTTTGCAATAAATCCATAATTTCATCGCCCAGTACTACAACGCTCAGTGCTTTGGCTATGCGCTTGGTGGCTATTTTTTCAGAAACGTCCACTATACTGGGGTTTCCTGTGCTATCTAAGTGTGTGAGCATGGTTATAAATTTCGGGCTGCATCAGGGCCCATTTTTATCTGCAATCCAAAATCTTTTCCTTCCGACACGTCCATCAGCACAATAAACACACCATCTTTTGTTTTCCAGATTTTGGTTTTTCCTGTTGCCTTTGTAACTACATACCGACCTGAAAAATAATTGTCGAACTGGTCCCAGAGGCTACTGGCTGAGTTTTTGGTGTTCAAATAAACGTCTGTTTTGATGTCGTGAACCGTTTTGTTTTTGTCTAAATTATATTGCACATCAACAGATTCAAAGTTTTCGGTTTCGTGCGTATATGACACGTGGTTGGTGCTGTCTTCAAAGATTTCAAATGTTTCGGTGGTTTTGATGGTATTTAGGGCGTTCCCTAAGTCCACGCCTCGATAAAAATGGTTGGTGGTATTGCCCACTATCGTTCGCAAAAATTCAGATTGGTTACTGACCACCACCACGTCTTCGGGGCGGGTGGCTATGCTATCTATTGGTGCTTTTTGTTCGGTTTGTTGTTCATTCTTAGAGTCGCAAGCCGTTACCAATAGTAGTCCTGCTGCTACATAAATGCCGAAACGATAAATTTGTAAGTATATTTTTTTCATTGTCTGTTATGTTTTCTAAAATTCTCGTCCAATCGAAAAATAAGGCCGCCATTCGCCCATCTGATTACCCGAATAGTTAAGCCTTGCCACGACATTGTACCACGTAACAACGTCTAAGCCCAGCCCAACACCCACCAAAGACCGATTGGCGAGTTTACTATTGTTCAAATTTGCATAATTATTGACAACATACCCAATATCTGCATAAATAGTTGGATAAATGGCAATAGGTATGACATTGAACTGACTTATTTTCAAGAATTTTAGGTTAAATATTTTATCAAACAGTTTGTAGCGCAAGTTAGTTTTGAGATAACCATAGTGCTGACCATCAACTACATATAGTTCATAACCACGCACCAAGTCTGAGCCATACCCCAAGCCACGGGTTAGGGTAAAAGGCTGGTCGGTGGGTAGTGTTGCTTTGATTTCTATTATATAACTAAAAAACAGTTTTTTTGAAATTGGTATAAATTGTAGCCAGTCCAAGTTCGTTTCCCACAAATTGACATTGTCGCTACCCCAAAGCCCCGACCTACTCAACTGCACTGCCCATACTTTGCCTTTGAGTGCATACTGTACGTTGTCTCGGTTGTCGTAGAGGTAGGTATAGGTCAGTTGTCCGTAGTTTTGGTTGAGTTGGTTTTTGGATAAATAATTGTCGTTGAGGCTCACGATTGTATCGGCTACATTCATAAAGCTATATCGAAGGTCGAGAGCATGGTAGCCATAAAATTTTTGGCGGCGGCTTAGGCTCACAAACGGTACAAGTCGCTCACGAGTACGGATTTCGGAATTAAAAAATTGTAGCTTGTCGTTGTTGGTTCGGTAGGCCAGCGTTCGATTGACGATACGACTGAAACCTATTGTCATTCCTGTTTTTTGGGCTTTGTCAATATATGGGGTCGAATAATAAATATCGGTACGAGGAATAAACCCAAAATTGGCTCTGATACGCAGACGGTCGTTATTGCCTGTGAGGTTGTAGTGAGTGGCATCAATGCCGTAAATGAGTCGTCCAAAATCTCGGCCACGGTCGTACCACCACTCGTTAAAATTTCGGTCGGCCAGTCCTAATGTTGGATAAGCCAGTAAGTACCATCGTTCTTTGACAGCTATCTGAATGTCAATATTTTGAATCTGTTTTTTGGTAGAATCTATCGTGGTTTTAAACTCAATGGTCAAAAATAAATTGGTGTTTGATACTTTTATTCGGTCTATTTCGAGTTTGCCGTTTAGTTCAGATTTTAAAATAGTATCGCCGACTTGTATCGCCAACTCTCGCCTAATGATACGTTCTTTGGTACGATTATTGCCCGAAATAGTAATATTTTTAACAATTATTTTATCATCGTTTTGGGCAAATGTAGTGATTGAGACCAAACAAAAAACTACAATCCAGTACCTGAATAAACTTGAACTGGCCCGTTGTTGATACTGAATATCCATTGTTTTCCTTGTTTTGTTTTCACAGTCTGGCAGTCTCGTACATCGCCATTGAGCCATAGCCCAGACTGGCTTTGTGGCAGGTATTCAAAATTGTTTTGGCCTTTGTTCAAAAAAACCATACCATGATTTGCGTCCATTTTACCGATTCTGATACGCATTGTGGCGTTGTTGCCTGCCAAAATTAAGTCTTTTCTGCCGTCGTTGTTCAAATCATCAATACCAATAGCATATACGGGTGCAAATTGCGCTTCGATTGGCAAAGGTTTGAATGTAAATGTCCCTTTTTCGTTAATTAACAGCCCAGTTCGAGTTTCGGTAACAGTTAGTTTTTGTGCTTTTGAGAGTTGTTCGCTCGTAAAAATGTCTTCGATGGTAGCCGTAGAATAAGTTTTATAATTGATAAATTTCTTTTTCAGAGCCACAACTTGCTCCAAGGCTTCGTCTCGGCTGGCAAGTGGATAGGCTTTGCCCTGATTGAAGTAAGTGATGAAGGGGTCTGTACTACCGTTTTGGTCGAAGTCGCTGACATAGAGCGAAATAGGCTGTGCCTCGCTGGCTTTTAGCTGGGTATTTAGTCCCAAATTACCAACTACAAAATCCACATCGCCGTCATTGTCCAAGTCGGTAGCTTTGATACTACTCCACCAACCAAGCCCCCTAAATCCCCCGATGGGGGACTTTTTTAAATTGAGTTTTGAGCGGGTGGCGTTCCACTTTTGAGTTATAGAGTATTTTTCTTTAGGTAATTTGGAATGGCGAATAACTCGGTCTGCCGAAGCAGATAACTTGGTACGATGAGGCGGGTAACTGATAAATGATAAATGATAACTGACAACTGCCCTCCATTCGGCAGTTACTATTATTTCTAATTTTTTGTCGTTGTCAATATCCGCAATGGCGGCATCGGTTACGAGGCCCATATCGAGGGTTTGGGTTGTGGTAAATTGTCCTTTGCCGTTGTTGGTCAATACATAACTGGGGTCGTTGAGTGGGTAGCGGCCCGCTTTTACAAAACCACCTACAAACACATCCACATCGCCGTCATTGTCTAAGTCAGCGACTTTGACACATGATTTATTGGTTAATAATTTGGGTAAATTACCTTTTGTGAATATGCCTTTACCATTATTTAGATACAATCTGTCTTGATAAAGTGGGTCGTCTTGCACCAATTCATAACCACCACTCACCACATACAGGTCAAGGTCAAGGTCGTTGTCGGCATCAAAAAACACGGCATCTCGGTCTTCATAAACGGCATCGGTTTCAAGAATTGGCTGGTTGGATTTCTGGAAACTGCCGTCTGGTTTTTGTAAAAATATCGCCCCCGACTGATTCAATGCACCGCCAGCAAAAACGTCTTCAAGGCCATCGCCATTGACATCGCCCACAGCCGTATGCGCCCCACCCGAGGAGTACAAATACGGAATCAGTATCTGCCGATTGAAGTCTGTAACTGGGTTTTCGGAATGGACGAAGGTAGTGAGTAGCGAAAAGTGAGAAGTGAAAAATGATTTTTTAGTTTCTAATCCATAGTTCATAGTTTTTGATGGCTTCAAACTACTGCTGGTTTCAGTCTTTTTAGGTTTCTGATTGCTAACTGATGACTGTTCACTGATAACTGCTAATCGACTGTTTACTGCTAACTGATAACTGATAACTAACCGCCCGCTTGGCCAAACGACTTTTACAGAATCGACTTTTTGAATATCTCCCAGCCCAAAATGCAACGACTCTACCATGGCCGATTGAAAACCGTGCGTAGGCCAAAGTTCTTGGTACTGTTGCCGGCCGTTGGCATAGACGGTAACTTTTGACCCAACTGCAAAAGGATTTTGAGAGTTGCCTTTGAGTTTGATTTTTAAGTAGTTAGCTGGTTTTTGTTGTTGGCTTTGATTCTGATAAATTCGAGCAGGCTCGTTGATGTTGTTGGTAACTATGTCAAGGTCGCCATCGTTGTCTAAGTCTGCATAAATGGCACCAGCGGCAGTAGCGGGTTGGTCAAAACCCCAATCTGTCGTTTTGTTGTCGAATGTCAAATTGCCGTTGTTCTTGAAAATATAATGATGGGTAGGCGTACTGGGCATTTTTTTGAGCTGCTCCAATATCGGTGCATCTTGCGCTTCGTCCGACTGGTATTTGACAAAATCTAAGTCTGTCAAATCTTTTACAAAGCCATTGGACACAAACAAATCTTTGTGGCCGTCATTGTCAAAATCGGCAAACAACGGCGACCAACTCCAATCTGTATTTGAAACGCCAGCCAACTGGCCAATTTCAGAAAAATAAGTCGTGAGTCGTGGGTCATTAGTCGAGGGTGTTTTATGACTCATGACCCATGACCCGGGACTTACGAATCCCTGATTGACCTGTAACATATTTCGCATATTTTGCCAATGAAAACCATTGGTGAGCATGGCTTGTTGTACGTTCCAGTTATCGGGAAAAGCCAGTAGTTTTTGGCGGCGGTTGTCTTCGGGTAGCATATCGGCAGTAAATAGGTCAGGCCAGCCGTCGTTGTTGATGTCGGCAGCATCTACACCCATGGACGAATATGAAAAATGCCCCATCGCTTCCTTGCCACATTCCTTAAAAGTGCCGTTGGTTTGGTTCAAATATAGATAATCTTCTTCGACGTAGTCGTTGGCTACATACAAATCGGGCCAGTTGTCTTTGTTAAAATCGGCCACTACCACTCCCAACCCAAAGCCAAGTGCATTGCTTTTGATGTGAGCAGAGAGCGTAACGTCGGTGAACAGCCCCCCAGCCCCCAGAGGGGGAGTTTCTTTTACTCCCCCTCTGGGGGCTGGGGGGGCTTGGCTATCATTCCTATACAACCTATCTCCAGCGTTGGCATCGACTTCGGTTTTCATAAAGGCGGCTTCTTTGCGTTGGTAGTTTTTGAGGTTGTGGTTCATCACAAACAAGTCCAGGTCGCCGTCTCGGTCATAATCCAAAAAAGTAGCTTGGGTAGAGTAGCCGGCATCGGCAATGCCATACTGTTCGGCCTCTTCGCTAAAAGTCAAGTCGTGCTGATTGATAAATAGCTGGTTTTTACGACTTTTGGGTGAGCCATTGCCCGAGTAGCACACATACATATCGAGCCAGCCATCAGCGTTTATATCTGCCACAGTTACGCCAGTTTTCCATGAATTAGGTCGGCCAGCCACTCCAGCTTGTTGAGTGATGTCTTTAAATGTTATACTGTCGTTTTTTTTACCCCCCCGCCCCCTGAAGGGGGAGGCTTTGTCTCCACCTTCAGG
>JAYVJH010000018.1:0-5105 GCA_043769455.1 Runella sp.
CGTTGGGCCAACGACACAGGCACAATGCCTTTTATGCGTTATACCGATGCCAAAACAAACGTAGCGGGTGTCAAGTCGTCTGACGACTATGCACTCATAAGACGTGAAAATATGTCGAAACGAGTTACTGTTTCTGGAAACCTAAATTATAAAATATTCAAGAGCCTGAGCGTAGATGTTACGGCAGGTATTGATCAGTCAAAAATAGACGGCTTTATGGTTTATCCTTTGGGTCTGGTGTCAATTTTTCCTACTGGCCGTTTAGATCGTGATTATGAAAAACTTTCTCAAAAAACCTTTACTGCTGGTCTCAATCATGTATTACAGGTTTCAGAAAAGTTTTATGTCAAGTCGGCAGTTGGAGTTCAATATGACGAAAATGACCGTTTTTATGACTACGCCCGTTATCAGGGGCTTGTCGTAGGGCGTGATTACAAAGACAGTTTGTCTTACAATGCACCCCAGCGGGCGGCGTTTTTTCAGGTAGCGCCATTGGTCAAAACATTAGGTATTTATGTCAATGAAACAATAGGTATTGGCAGTAAATTGTTTTTGAACTTAGGTGGTCGTTTCGACCGCTCTACGTCGTTTGTTGAGCAAACGTTTTTTTATCCACGAGCTTCGGTGAGCTATCAAGTAGCACCAACAGTACGTGTGAGAGGGGCTTATGGTATGTCGGGTACTCAACCAGCACCGTACCAATCGACCCCAACATATAGGAGCGTGGCGGGTGGCTACAATGGTAGCGTAACAAACTACGTGCCAAATACCCCACCTAATGCCGATGGACTAAAACCAGAAACCCAAACCGAAATTGAGTTTGGCTTCGATGCCAGTCTGATGCAAGGGCGTATCAATATCGAAATGACCTACTACAATAAAATGTTCAAAGACTTGTTGCTGAATACCTCAATAAACCCAGCACTCAACTTGGGCTTGGTTTCGGGTATCAGAAATGTAGGCTCAATGTACAATAGAGGTCTGGAGATGACTATCAACGCTGCCGTGATTCAGACCAAAGACTGGAACTGGAACGTAAGTCTGACGGCCTCAACCCTCGAAAACAAAGTAACAAAGATGCCGTTTCCGCCTACGCCAATCATTGGGGGTATCGACAATATTGTTCAGATTCGTGAAGGCTACCCAATTAGTGGTATTTGGGCTGGCGTACCTGTTAGTTCGGCTGGTGATGCACCTGCCGTGGCTACTGTGGCTGGCGGCCCAGCACGGGTTTATATGGGCAATACACAGCCTAAGTTTGAGGGTAATTTTAACACTTCGTTGAGCTATCAAGGCTTTACTGTTTCGGCTTTGATTGGTGGAAAAGCAGGTTTTTTTAAATATAACCAAACTGCCAGAGACATGGCCAACCCAACCAAACGCCAACACGAAGACTATTGGAACTTACCAACTACCGACTTGACTGCGCTCTACAATGACCAGACCCGTTGGGTACAACGTGCCGATTTTATTAAGTTGCGCCAACTCACGCTCTCTTATACTGTTCCAAAACAATATTTGGAGCAAAGTCGCTACATCAAGCGTCTAAACCTGGGCTTTACGGGTGCCAACTTGTTTACTTACACCAAATTTAGCGGTGCTTATGATGTAGAGTCAGAAACCAATGGCTCGTCGGCTTCGGGAGCATCTTGGGCCTGGACTCGGGGTATAGATTCGTGGGACGGTGGTATTCCCAAAAGCTATACGTTTTCACTTAATGTAGGATTTTAAAATAAATCAGTAATTGAATGGTTGGGTGATTGAATGAATGAATCCAAGGCTATTCATCAAATAATACAATCTCTCTGCGAATTACTTACATCATTACAAAAAAATAAAAATGAAAAATAAATTTATAAAATGCGTCAACTACTCACCGCTACTGTTTGGCATATTGCTAACAAGTTGCGACCTCGCCATTCTGAAAGACCCCAAAGCATTTACAGTTGAAAAAGCGCAAGATGCCAACGGTGCATATCAAAGCGCAACGGGTGCTATCAAAAACGTATTTGATGGCCACCAAAAAATGGCTTGGGCGGCTGGGTTTGTAGGTAACGAAGAAATACAGTCGGTAACAGACAATGCCATATCGCAAATTGGCTTGCGCTTGGAGCGTGAAAATACATTGGCCAAAGACAATCCATTCAATCGGTCTATTGTGAGTGTAACCTATCAGGGACTGGCTCTGGCCGACAATGCCCGTCAGGCCATTGCCAAAAACACATTTAGCGACAAAGGCAAAGCGTTGCTGCTTGCCAATGTAGCCATGGCTGAGGGAATTGCTTATGGCGATATGGCCAAGTTTTATGCGGGCGTGGTAGAATATGGAACAGGTAACGTACTCGACCCAGCTACTGCCAAAACCAAGGCAATCGTAGCACTCAATGAAGCCATTACGCAGTTCAAGGCCGCCGATGCTACCACAGCGGCAGCCACAGAGCGTTTGACAGGATTGTTTATAGATGGGGCTATTGGTCAAAAATTTTGTAATTCTTTTATTGGAATGTTACACTTTGACACAGGTACAAAAGTAAGCGCAACACCGTTTTTGGCATTGGGCTATGTGGCTGCCGATGCAGGCAAAGAAATTGGTATCTTGAACATCAATGCGCTGACAGGGGCTGGTATTTATCCAGAATGGCGGTCGGGTGCTGAGTTTCAGCTCAATGGTTATTCACAAAAATTGATCGACAACCGCATTGCTGCCGATACACTACGCCGTGCGCCCGCCAGGTGGTTTGTACCAGCCAGGGGTATTTTGGTAGATGCCAACAGATTGGCTATGAATTACTTTTTTCCACAGTCGCCACTAACGGCTACTACTCCTGCTGGTGGTGCAACGCTGGCTGCTTTTCCGATTATTACATGGCAAGAAGTAGCACTCATGCAAGCCGACCCCGCTATTGGTAAAGCCGATGCCACAGCTACCAAGGCCGCTGTGATGACTTCGTGGCGCATACCAGCCGCCCGTGCAGCGATGTTGGCCGCCGATGCCGCCATTACGCTGGAGCGTGTGGCTCGCTACGAATATGTAGGCCGTGGTCGTAGATTTGCTGCCGTTGGTAGTTATACCAAATGGGAAATATCCAACGAGTTTAATTTTAAGTAAAGTATTATTTTTTTTTGGAAAGGCGTAAATGGGTAAATACAGAAATGTTTTATACCCATTTACGCCTTTGCCTGTTTACGAATTTACTGTGTATCATTAAGATTAAGTACTTATTCAAAACTAATACGGTGTTTTAATTTTGATAACTTGCTGATTAACAGCATTGTATTTAACCCACGACACCATACTATATACTCACGACTCCTTAATTACTCATTTAAAATTGTACAAAAACAACTTGAAAAATTAACACTTACTCGTATTTTTACGCAAAAATCAAACCAACTATGTTTCAATCAAAAATTGCAGGAATAGGGCATTATGTACCCCAACGAGTGATGACCAACGATGATTTGTCTAAAATAATGGAAACCTCAGACGAGTGGATTCAAGAACGGACAGGTATAAAAGAGCGGAGATACGCCAAGAAATTTGAAGAAACTACTACAACGATGGGCGCCGCTGCTGCACGCATTGCCTGCGAGCGAGCCAATATCACACCTGCCGAAGTCGATTTTATTGTCTTTGCAACCCTAAGCCCCGATTATTATTTTCCTGGTTGTGGTGTACTTTTACAACGAGAATTGGGCATTACCAAACAAGAAGTAGGAGCGTTGGACATCAGAAATCAATGCTCGGGTTTTATATATGCACTCTCTATTGCCGACCAATTTGTCAAAACAGGAATGTACAAAAACGTATTGGTCGTAGGTTCAGAGATGCACTCAATGGGTCTTGAATTTAGTACCGAAGGACGTAACGTTACCGTTATTTTTGGCGATGGGGCAGGGGCTGTAATCGTTCAGCCAACCGAAAAAGAAGGTCAGGGTATTCTGACGACACACTTACACTCAGACGGCACACACGCCGAAGAGCTGGCCATGATAAACCCTGGTAGCCATGGCGGTTATCATTTGGGCAAAGACAAATTTAAGTTTCCAGATACAGAATTTGGCGAAATTTTTATTTATGAAGGCTTACTCGAAAATAAAGACGTTTACCCAAACATGAACGGCCAACTTGTTTTTAAGACTGCCGTTGTCAAGTTTCCAGAAGTTATCAGAGAGGCACTCACCAAAACAGGGCTGGCAGCTACCGATATAGATTTGCTCGTGCCACACCAAGCCAATCTTCGTATTAGTCAATTTGTACAAAAACAATTAGGCTTGCCCGACGACAAAGTTTGGAATAATATTCAGAAATACGGCAACACCACAGCCGCCTCTATTCCGATTGCGCTCTGTGAAGCATGGGAAGCTGGCAAAGTCAAAGAAGGTGATTTGGTATGTTTGGCGGCTTTTGGTAGTGGTTTTACGTGGGGTTCGGCACTTATTCGTTGGTAGAGATATAGGTTGCTGGGTGCAAGCGTAAGAAACCAACGTCATTGACAAAAAGCGCACTAAAAAAAAGTATCTTTATCACTCAAATTGAACAAAATGGCTGACAAAACATTGCATAAAGTTATAAACGGCGACAGCCGACAGATGAGCGAAATCAAAGATAAAAGCATTCATTTGATTGTTACCTCGCCACCATATTGGCAACTTAAAGACTACGGAACCGAAAATCAAATTGGTTTTCATGATGATTACCAAACCTACATCAACCATTTAAATTTAACTTGGCAAGAATGTTTCAGAGTGCTACACGATGGCTGTAGAATGTGTATAAACATTGGCGACCAGTTTGCCCGTTCAACTTATTACGGACGCTACAAAATCATACCAATTCATACCGAAATCATTAAATTTTGCGAAATGATTGGCTTCGACTTTATGGGTTCTATCATTTGGCAAAAAGCAACTACTATGAATACCACAGGCGGTGCAAGTATCATGGGCAGTTTTCCACATCCAAGAAACGGCATTGTAAAATTAGATTTTGAATATATTTTATTGGGCAGATTCAAGTAATAAATGCAACTTTTTGGTTAAATATTTGAATTGGACTTAAATAGCCATGTCTTTTTCTGGGTCTGTTGTTAATAATATTTTCA
>JAYVJH010000019.1:0-3207 GCA_043769455.1 Runella sp.
ACAGATATTGAAATTATATTTAATGAATTGCATAACAGACTTTTACAATCTATTGATTATAATTTCTTATACCTGCAAAAAATCGTCACGTAGAGTGCAGATTATTGTCGATTCTCTCAAATATTGTCAGGCGCATAAAGGTTTAGATATTTATGGTTGGGTGCTAATGTCGAACCACTTACACGCTATTGTAGAAGCCCGAAATGGATATAAGTTGTCAGATATTTTACGGGACTTTAAAAAATTTACTTCCAAACGAATTGTAGAGGCTATTAAGCAAGAACCAGAAAGTCGTAGAGATTGGTTGCTATATCGGTTTGAATATGCAGGAAAATTTAAAACTAATATCGAAAATTATAAGGTTTGGCAAGATGGAAACCACGCCAAAGAATGTTTTTCAGCTAAATTTACACTTGAGAAACTATCTTATATTCACGAAAACCCTGTGAGAGCTTTAATAGTAGATTCGCCTGAGCATTATTTGTACAGCTCTGCTCGAAACTATACGGGGCTAAAAGGGCTGATAGACATCAAAAGTCTCTTATAGCTTTTAGCGACACAGTCGCTACACCATGGCCGCCCCGATAAAATATCAGAGCGAGCGAACGATTTGATGGCAAGAGACAAAGCACTGAGCGAAAAAGACAAAGAATTGAATGAAAAAGATAAAGCCCTAAACGAGAAAGATAATGCACTCGCCGAAATGCAACGACAAATGGAAGAACTTAGGCAACAGTTCGGCAAAAATTAACACAACAAAATCACACATTAACAATGACAACATCAGAAAATCTAATAAGCCTCGAAAAAAAATACGGCGCACACAACTATAAGCCCGTCCCAGTGGTCATTGAGCGGGGCGAGGGAGTGTTTGTGTATGACATCGAAGGAAAAAAATATTTTGACTTTTTGTCGGCATATAGTGCTGTCAATCAGGGACATTGCCACCCCAAAATCATAAAAGCATTGACTGACCAAGCCCAAAAACTAACGCTTACCTCTCGGGCTTTTCATAATGCTGTGCTGGGCGAATGTGAAAAATATTTGTGCGACTACTTCGGTTATGACAAAGTACTGATGATGAACTCGGGCGTAGAAGGTGGCGAAACGGCACTGAAACTCTGCCGCAAATGGGCGTACTTGGTCAAGGGTGTAGCACCCAATGAAGCCAAAACGGTTTTTGCATCGGGTAACTTTTGGGGCAGAACGCTGGCCGCCATTTCGTCATCGGACGACAACGACAGTACTGACGACTATGGCCCGTTTTTGCCAGGATATTTGACTGTTCCATACAACGATTTGGCAGCGTTGGAGGCTACTTTTAAGTCAGACCCAAACATTGCAGGTTTTATGGTTGAGCCTATTCAGGGCGAGGCTGGGGTTGTTGTGCCAGACGAGGGTTATTTGACTGGCGTGCGAGAATTGTGTACCAAATACCGAGTGTTGTTTATTGCAGACGAAGTACAAACAGGCATAGCTCGCACAGGCAAACGCCTTGCCTGCGATCACGAAAACGTGAGGCCCGATATTTTGGTGTTGGGCAAAGCACTGTCTGGTGGGGTTTACCCAGTGTCGTGTGTGCTGGCCGATGACGAAATAATGCTCACCATCAAGCCCGGTCAGCATGGCTCGACTTATGGCGGCAATCCGCTGGCTTGTGCGGTAGCTATGGCGTCTTTACAGGTGGTCAAAGACGAAAGGCTATCAGAAAATGCAGAGGCAATGGGTGAAATTTTCCGTCAAAGATTGCGAGATTTACAACAAAAAACAGACTTGATTACACTCGTTCGTGGTAAAGGGCTACTCAATGCCATCGTTATAAACTCAGACGAAGAAAGCCCGTTGGGCTGGCAAATATGCCTCAAAATGAAAGAGGCAGGACTGCTCTGTAAGCAAACACATGGCAACAAAATACGCTTTGCACCGCCCTTGGTCATCACCGAAGCCCAGATTCATGAGGCTTGCGATATTATTGAGGCGGTGATTTTGGCGGAAAGGTAACAGACAAATGGCAAAACAAAACGAACTTTACTTGCTCTTAGGTACTAATCTGGGCGACCGATTGGCCAATATCCAAAATGCAACCCATCTGGTCGTTGAGCGAGTGGGGGAGGTCTTAAAAAGCTCGCAGTTATACCAAACTGCACCTTGGGGCGTTATAGAACAGCCAGATTTTTTGAATCAAGTCCTAAAAATAAAAACCGCTCTACACCCGATTGACGTACTGAGCGTGATTTTGAAGATAGAAAAACAACTGGGCCGAGAGCGCAAAGAAGTCTGGGGAGCAAGGCTGATAGATATTGACATATTGTATTATGCCGATGTGGTAGTTACGATGAGCGACTTGGTGATTCCGCACCCGCAGTTACACAATCGCCGCTTTACGCTTGTGCCATTGGTCGAGATTGCGCCCGATTATATTCACCCTAAATTTAAAAAAAACAATCAAGAACTATTGGAAGAATGTCAAGATGAAGGTTTGGCTTTTGTGTTTTCTTGAACCATATTTGTATCTTAAATGAGTTTATAATTTTTGCAAAAAATGAAAGAAATAGTTTTTCAAATCGAAGAAGATGTAGAAGACGGGGGCTATATAGCTGAGGCTTATACAACCAATAATGAGCAAATCGTTACACAGGCAGATACAATAGATGAACTAAAAGAAATGATAAAAGATGCCTTAGAGTGTCATTTTGAGAATCCGTTGGAAATCCCGCATAAGGTGATTATGAAATTTATTAGACAAGAGGTATTCGCCTTTTAATTTTACTATTTGATGTTACCAAAAGACTTAATGGGAAAAGAGCTTGTGAAATTATTGCAACAGCTTGGCTATGTAGTAATTCGACAAAAAGGGAGTCACATAAGGATTCAAACAGAGAAAAATGGCAAACATTCTGAAACAATACCAAATCATAGCCCAATAAAGCAAGGTACACTTAAAGTCATACTAAAAAACATATCTCAGCACTTTAATATTACATTAGAGGATTTAGAAAGACAGTTATTTTAATAATAAAATCTATGCAACGCCGACAATTTATTAAAAACACAATACTGACCGCTGGTAGTGGTTTGGTATTGACCAATTGCGCTTCGTCTGACAACCCCACACCCGACAACCAGCCCGAATATGACGGTAAAGTGGCCATTATCGGTGCAGGTGCGGCGGGCTTGTACGCAGGTTTTTTATTGAAACAAAAAAAC
>JAYVJH010000020.1:0-5176 GCA_043769455.1 Runella sp.
GCTTTTTATTTGTTCAAAGCCCGTTTTGGCGAAGGGGTCGTTAAGCCCGATGATACTTTTTTGACACTCCTCAAAACCGTCGTACCAGTCGGCTATGGCTTTGTAGGTTTGATTTTGGCAGGATTGCTCTGCGCTATTTTTTCGGCTATTTATTCTATGATGAACTCCGTATCGACGATGATGGCCTTTGATGTGTATAAAAAATACATTAGCCCCAATGCCAACGACAAAATGACGGTACGCTTCGGGCAGTTTTTTGTAGTTGTGATGTGTGGCATTGCTATCTTTCTGGCCAATACTACCTACGACCCCAATTCAAAAGATAACTTCTTTTTGATTTTGGCCAATCAAACTTCATACATCAAACCTGGGCTTGTGGTGGCGTTTTTTTGGGGAGTACTTTGGCAAAAAACCAATGCCAAGGCGGCAGTTATTGCCCTCGTAGCTGCGCCTTTTATTGGTTTAGGCTGCGACTGGCTTTATGAAAATGTGCTGACCAGTATCGGTTGGGTACGAGATACATTTGGGCAAAAACTCAACTTCTTGTACCGTGTCTTTATGATTTTTGTGCTGGGCTCGGGTCTGATTTACGGACTAAGCAATTATTTTAATAAATACGATAACATTAAATATGACAACGACCTAACCGTCTCGTTGTCAGGCATTGGAAAAGTGTTGCTGCCTTTTATAGTCATTCATGCCGCACTTATTTCGCTCACCTTGACGGGTGTTTTGAGTCCACAAATGGCGGCCTATCCAGCGGCTGTGCTTACGTTTTTGGGTTTTGTTCAAATTTTAAGAAAAGAAAAAACAGACTTACCATTCTATCAGTCAGACATTTTTTATGCGGGCTTGCTCTCCACGGCAATGGTCTGGATTATGTACTTTTTTGCATGAGATAAACCCTTCTCAAAACGGTCGCATGGCTTTGACGTATCTGTTCTTGAAATAATTAGAAAATAAATTATCTTCTCGCACACCTCTTGACGATGAGGCATGAATAAACCGAATGTCTTTGCGGCTACGGACTTCGGTAACAATACCCACGTGCGACACATAGCCCGTCTGGCCAGCGTTGGGTACATAAAAAATCCAGTCGCCTGCTCTGATGTCTTTTTCATTTGCAATCTCAACCCCAAATTCAGCTTGTTGCCACGAAATACGAGGAATTTCTAAGCCAACTTCGGCATAAACCGTACACAATAAGCCTGAGCAGTCAATACCCGAGCGGTCGTTGCCACCACTACGATAGGCCGTACCCGTATAGCCTCGTGCCGCTCTAACGATGTTTTGTACATAATTACTGTATGGGCCAATGGGCTTTTTGAGTAGCTTTTTGCGGGTTTTATTTGTGCCATTTGTCTTAAAGATAGAACAAGAACTAACTGAAAACGATAAGAAGAGCAGTGCGAAAATTAGTCGCTTCATTGGTCTATTTTATAATGGGTTGTGTTTGAATATAGTATTGCCAGTCTATTTTAATGAACGAAACAAGTACTTTGTTATTTTGAAATAGCGTCTGAATATAAAACCGAGTAAATATAATAAAAGTACAGGTTAATAGAGAAAATTGATGGGATACATTTTGTTATTAAAAACTTGATTAGTTTTACAGCAAAATATAAAAATGGAATATCAAAGCCCTTACATACCAAAAAACAAAATTAGAATTGTAACAGCAGCCGCTCTTTTTGACGGACACGATGCTGCTATAAACATCATAAGACGAATTATTCAAGCCACGGGTTGCGAGGTTATTCATCTGGGTCACGACCGCAGTGTGGAGGAAGTGGTCAATACTGCCATTCAAGAAGATGCAAATGCCATTGCATGCAGTTCTTATCAGGGTGGGCACAACGAGTATTTCAAATATATGTACGATTTGTTGAAAGAGCGGAATGCAACACACATAAAAATTTTTGGTGGTGGCGGTGGTGTCATTTTGCCATCAGAAATAATAGATTTAATGAACTATGGCATCACACGACTTTACTCGCCAGACGATGGTCGTGCAATGGGTTTGCAGGGAATGATAAACGATAAAGTGAGTAAATCTGATTTTGAACTGCCCAGTTTACCAGCAGATTTAGATATTTTTGCTTCTTTGAAGCACAAAAACATTTCAACTGTTGCCAGACTCATTTCGTTGGCAGAGAACAAAAATGAGCTTTTTCAAGAGATTTTTGTAAAACCAGGACTCTGTGCAAGCGATGATAGCAAAAAAAACCCACCTGTTCTTGGCATTACGGGTACTGGTGGTTCTGGAAAATCGTCTTTGGTTGATGAATTGGTGCGGCGTTTTTTAATAGATTTTCCCACAAAAACCATTGGACTAATCTCTGTTGATCCATCAAAACGCAAAACTGGTGGGGCACTTCTGGGCGACAGAATCAGAATGAATGCAATTAACAACCCTCGGGTTTATATGCGTTCGTTGGCAACTCGACAGTCAAATCTGGCACTTTCAAAATATGTTGCCGATGCTATTCTGGTTTTAAAAGCAGCAGAATATGACCTTATTATAGTCGAAACATCGGGTATTGGGCAATCTGACACCGAAATTATGGACCACTCCGATGCTTCGCTGTATGTGATGACGCCAGAGTTTGGTGCTGCAACACAGCTCGAAAAGATTGATATGCTCGATTTTGCAGATTTAATTGCACTTAACAAATTTGACAAACGTGGTGCGCTTGATGCCATCAGAGACGTAAAAAAACAATACCAATGAAATCATAATCTTTGGGATATAGACCCCAACGATATGCCTGTTTTTGGCACAATAGCCTCGCAGTTTAACGATCCTGGCATGAATGCGTTGTACAAATCGGTGATGGATAAAGTGGTTGAAAAAACGGGTGCTGATTTGGTTTCAACCTTTCAAATTACCCGTGAAATGAGCGAAAAAATATATGTCATTCCACCACATAGAACAAGGTATTTGTCTGAAATCTCTGAAAACAACAGAAAATATGATGCAGATGCCAAAAGTCAAGTAGAAGTTGCACAAAAATTATATGGTATTTATAAAACCACAGAAAGTGTGGCAAAACAAAAACCACGCTTAGAAAAAACAGGCTTAACGATAGGAGTGTCAAAATTAAGTCAAGACGATAAGGTTTTTGTTGAATTGCTGCTAAAACAATTTGAAAAAGTTAAGATGGATTTGTCTGCCTATAATTGGAAAACCATTTTAAACTGGAACGACAAAATTGAAACATATAAAAATCCGTTTTATAGTTTTAAAGTACGTGAAAAAGAAATAAAAATTGCCACGCACACTACGAGTTTGTCTCAAAGTCAAATTCCAAAAATAGCCTTACCAAAGTACGAAGCTTGGGGTGATATTTTGCGTTGGAACTTGCAAGAAAATGTTCCGGGTGCGTTTCCTTTTACGGCTGGGTTGTATCCGTTCAAAAGAGAAGGCGAAGACCCAAGCCGTATGTTTGCTGGCGAAGGTGGACCTGAGCGAACAAATAAGCGTTTCCATTATGTGAGTGCTGGCCTGCCCGCCAAACGATTATCTACGGCTTTTGATAGTCCAACTTTGTATGGCAACGACCCTCACGTTCGCCCCGATATTTATGGAAAAATTGGCAATGCAGGAGTTTCTATTTGTTGTTTGGACGATGCCAAAAAACTATACTCTGGTTTTGATTTGGTGCATACAATGACATCGGTGTCAATGACAATCAACGGGCCTGCACCAATGTTACTTGGGTTTTTTATGAATGCAGCCATTGATCAACAATGTGAAATTTATATTAAAGACAATAATTTGGAACAATTGGTTGAAGACAAACTGACAAAAAAATATGAAAATCAAGCAATTGCCAGACCAAAATATCAAGGAAATATTCCTGACGGGAACAACGGTTTAGGGCTTTTGTTGCTTGGTATAACAGGTGATGAAGTACTGCCCGAAGATGTATATAACACCATAAAAACAAAAACACTATCGCAAGTTCGGGGTACTGTGCAAGCCGATATTTTAAAGGAAGATCAGGCACAAAATATTTGTATTTTTTCAACAGAATTTGCCTTGCGGCTTATGGGCGATGTGCAAGAATATTTTATCAAAGAAAATGTTCGTAATTTTTATTCTGTTTCTATTTCGGGATACCATATTGCCGAAGCTGGCGCAAATCCTATCACACAATTAGCCTTTACGCTATCAAATGGTTTTACTTATGTAGAATATTATTTGAGTCGAGGCATGAACATTAACGATTTTGGCCCAAATTTATCGTTCTTTTTCTCAAATGGAATTGATCCAGAATACGCAGTAATTGGTCGGGTGGCTCGAAAAATTTGGGCAAAAGCCATGAAATATAAATATGGTGCAAATGAACGGGCGCAAATGTTAAAATACCATATTCAAACAAGTGGTCGAAGTTTGCACGCACAAGAAATAGATTTTAATGATATTCGTACAACCTTGCAAGCACTTTATGCCATTTATGACAATTGCAATTCGCTGCACACCAATGCTTACGACGAAGCTATCACCACACCAACCGAGGAGTCTGTGCGTAGGGCAATGGCAATTCAACTGATTATAAATAAGGAACTTGGATTGGCAAAAAATGAAAACCCCATTCAAGGGGCATTTATTATTGAAGAAATGACCGACCTTGTTGAGGCGGCAGTGTTACTTGAATTTGAAAGAATTACCGAACGTGGTGGTGTACTTGGTGCAATGGAAACAATGTATCAACGTAGTAAAATTCAGGAAGAGAGTTTGTATTATGAAACCTTGAAGCACAACGGTGATTTTCCTATTGTTGGAGTAAACACTTTTTTGAGTTCCAAAGGGTCACCAACAGTAATACCAGCCGAGGTGATTCGTGCCACAGAAACCGAAAAACAATACCAGATTGATATGCTTCACAATTTGCAATTAGCTGCCAAAGAAAAAGTTGCGAGTCATATTGCTATTTTGCAGGAAACAGCAATTAAAAACGAAAACTTGTTTGACAAACTAATGGAGGCAACAAAAGTATGCTCACTGGGACAAATAACAAGTGCATTGTTTGAAGTTGGTGGTCAATATCGAAGAAATATGTAGCTTTTTTATAAAGTACGTGGCGATTTTTTTTGCCTTATTTTTTCATTTTTGTAATTCGCCTTTGTTGGTGTTTTCACCAACAAGCTACCGTCCGAGTTGTTGGTGAAA
>JAYVJH010000021.1:0-3022 GCA_043769455.1 Runella sp.
AGCCATTGTTTTTTTGTTTTGTGGTAATTTTTGTTCTATTTCTTCTAAAACGGTAACAATTACTTTGGCTTTTGTGGGTAATTGTTGAGGGTCTTCCCAAAGTATCGTTCTATTTTCAAGAATACCAGCAAATGATAATAGCATGATTATTTTGTTTTTTCTAAAACAAAAGTAATATAAAAACAACAAATTTTCTTTAAAACCGAATATTCTTTAACTTTACTAAAAATTTTGTCATTCGGTATGAGCATTGTCAGTAATAATATCAAATATTTGCGACGGTTGCATGGCCTTACGCAAGAGCAATTTTCTCGTAGAATAGGCATAAAGCGTTCTTTATTAGGGGCTTATGAAGAGTCAAGAGCCAACCCGAGCCAAGATAACCTGATGGCCATAACCAGAATGTGCAATGTGTCGATTGATGATTTTCTAAAAAAAGACCTTCGACGGCTCAAAGACACGCCCGACCTCAACTTGATGGGAAACGGTAATATGTCTTCTACTTTTCAGCCTAATAATATTCCAGCATCGCCACTGATGAAAGACGACCCCAAACCGATTGCTGAATTGATAGACAAAGTATATCAGCCACCCAAAAACGTTGGGAGTTGGCCACCATCTACACTACCACCTGCTGCACCCAAGCCACCCGAGCCGCCTAAGGTTATTTTGTCAGAGCCAGTAATTACGCCGCCACCGCCTGTTTTTCAGCCTGTGGCTTTTAATAATGTATATGAAAAAGGAATAAATATAGTGTCGTCGCAGCCCATCGAAATACAAAAACCAATACAGCAGGCTATTCAGTTTGTGAGACAGTCGCAGCTATCTGAATATATTGACAAATATCAAAATATAGACTTTTTGCGGCAGTTACCTACTTTTCAGCCACCGCTGTTACCCCAAGACGGACAGTATCGGGCTTTTGAGGCTGGTCAAGATTTTGCTTTTGAAGGCGCATTTTTGATTGGGTCTTTTGTCAAAAATTGGTACGAAATTGTAGATGGTAGCTACTATGTAATTATTGCTCGTGGGTTGGCAGGGGCATACAGACGGGTTTTTAGTCAAGCCCAAGCCAAAGGCACTGTACTATTAAGTTCGGATAAAACTCAGATACCGACCATAGAAGTATCACTCAAAGAAATAATTGAAATCTGGGAAGTAAAGTCGTTTTATAGCACTATCTTGCCAGAACCAACGCTTTCGCTCGACTATTTACAAAGTTTGAGTAGCCAAATACAGGAAGAACTCAACAGAATGAGCCGTTAGGTTTTATATTTATTAAACATCAATGAAAGTAATTTTAATAACAGGTGCCTCAATGGGCATAGGTCGCTCGCTGGCCGACTATTTTAGCAAACAAGGTCATAAAGTGTATGGTACAAGCCGCAAACCAATGACCGAAGTTGTGTCGTTTGAGGTTTTGACGATGGACGTAACCAATGAGCAATCGGTGCAAAGTGCTGTTGATCAGATAATTGAAAAAGAAAATCGTATAGATGTAGTTATCAATAATGCTGGGTTGGGTATTATTGGCGCACTCGAAGAAGTACCCGAAGCTATGATTCAGCAAGTGTTTGAGACTAACGTTTGGGGACTGTTGCGGGTGTGTAGGGTGGTTTTGCCACAGATGAGAAAACAAAACGACGGCCTTATTATTAACGTTAGCTCGGTGGCGGCCACGATGGGCTTGCCATTTAGGGGTATTTATAGTGCCAGTAAAGCCGCCGTTGAGATACTGACCGAATCGCTAAGTATGGAGGTTCAGCCGTTTGGTGTTCGGGTGTGTAGTGTGCTGCCTGCCGAGGTCAAGACGAGTATCAATACGAATCGTTTGGTGGCGCATGGCAATGTGTCTTCGCCCTATCAGGCCATTATCGAAACCATGAATACCAAAGTCAAAGCTGCCATCAACTCAGCCGCCGACCCAATGTATATTGTGGAGGCCATCGAGCATATCATCAACAGTCCATCGCCTAAGCTACATTATGTCAAGGGCCCGTTTTTACAAAAAGTATCTATATTGCTCAAAAAAATATTGCCCGATAGGGTTTTTGAAAAAATACTAAAAAATCATTACGGACTAAAATAGTCATGGGGCTATGGTCATGGGTCATTAGTCGTTGGTTATGGGGTCGTTAGTGTTTTTTTATTTCTGCCTATCAATGATACTATGACTATTGACTTAGGTATTTATTCAAAACTAATACGGTGTTTTAATTTTGATAACTTGCTGATTAACAGCACTGTATTTAACTCACGACACCAGACTATATACTCACGACTACTTAAAAACTATGGAACTCACAATTAGTACGCCTGCATTATTGTTTTCGACGGTTTCGTTGATGATGATTGCTTTTACCAATCGCTATTTGGCTATTTCGAGTCTAATACGTGAACTACACGAGAAGTTTCAGAAAGACCCACAGCAACAAAATTATGTTGCCCAAATTCGTAGCCTACACCGCAGGGTTTATCTGATTCGGACTATCCAGATTATTATCGTCAGTAGCCTGCTGATGAGTTGTATCTGTATTTTGTTTATTTATTTGATGCAGCAAGAAATTGCCAAATTTTTGTTTTTTGCGGGCCTACTCATGCAAATTTTGGCACTTGGGCTATCGGTCTGGGAAATATCTATGTCTATCTCTGCCCTTCAAATTGAGTTGAGTGATATGGAACAAAAACTACAAAAACACCGACTTGGTATTTTTAGTAAAGAAACAGACCTCGACCAATAAAAAAAACCGAAGCAACTGCCCCGGCTTTTTTGTTTCCTAACCTAACCTATGAGAAAAATATTATTTTTCAACAAACCTGATACAAAGGTTACACCTTTGTCTTAATGTTTTTAGAGTAGAAATACCTGTTTTTAAAAATGCGTGTTTCTACGGTGCTTTTGTCTTGTAGCTTCAGATATAAAATTAACAATTATAAATCTTAGATGACAATAAAGTTATTTAACGGTTTTGAAAGAGCTAAAATGAAAGTTAGCTTTGAATGGTTTTTATGAAATTTTAAA
>JAYVJH010000022.1:0-16592 GCA_043769455.1 Runella sp.
CGGAAGGGCATTGACGAGCCAGTCGTAGTTTATTTTTATAATGCCCGCACAGATATAAACAAGGGCAATCTGAAACTTCAAAATATAAATTGCCCAGGCAGGAGTTTCGGTAGCTGGAGCGACTCTCTTTAATTTTACATCAATAGAAAAAGACCTGTGAGCAGGCACAAATATGAGCAACAAACTCACCAAACTCACAAAGTAATAATGATTAAGGTAATAAGTGAGGTCTATGAGTTGGCAATAAGTAAAAGACAGAAAAAGTAAAGTTGCCGAAAGCCGATAAAAAGCCCCAAACATTACACCAACCGAAGCCAGCAGCATCAGAACATGAAGCGCATACATACCCGAAGGCGGCAAAAGTTGTACCCATTCAAAGCCATAATATTTAAAAGTCATGATGGCTCTAACATAATGCTCGTCTATCCAGCCCAAAAGCCAAAACCGCAGGGTACTGACAAAGAGCATTGCCCCAAAAACGATACGAAACGTAACGAGTGGGGCAATGTTGAGATTTAAGAAGAGATGTTTTTTTAGCGATAAATCCACAAAAACAATTATTTAGTCGCCATCGCCACTGGCAAAAGTAATGGCGATTCCCAAAATCGAAGACATATCGCTTTTAAAAAAACGGGTATTTTTTTGTAATTCAGTATGCAGAGCGGTCAAAACCTGAGGTGATTTTACAATCTGTTCAGCAATCGGCATACTGTCAGGAACTGTTTTAAGCACCGTCTTGATGACCGCCAACTGCGCCTCTGTTGATGTTACCAAGGTTTTGCCACCTTCAACGGCTTCCAAATATTCTTTTAAGCCCAAGCCATCGACAGTACCACGACCGTAATAAATATTTTCGATTGCGTTGATATTTGCTGTCAGAAACTTCAATGATTTTTTTGAATAAAAACCCTCAACCTTTGACGGCTCGGCTTGGGTTTGGCCAGCACGCAAGCCCAGAGGCAAACCCATCTTAAAGTTTTTGATGGCCTCGTAGCTTCTTATAAACTCATTGTAGAGTTGTGATGTTGAGCTACCTACATCTGTTCCGTTTTTGGACGTAAAATCACTTTTATAACCTGCCCAGCCTTTTTTTGCTTCTATCGCCCACATTTTTACGTTTTCGGTCAAGGCCAAAAGATAATTTCTACGGTTTTGGTCTTTTAGTTTTGCCAATACACTTTTATTATCGCCATCAAAAAGTAGATACTCAATGCCCAAAAGTCCCCTATTGTCTCTATCAAAGTCATTGAAAGTGAGTTTTTTAGTTGTAATATTTGCTTCAATCTTAGCAACATTTACTGGAAAAGTGCCAATTTCTTCGATAAGCCCTTTTCTAATACCATCTTCGCCCGTTGGCCCAAAGTTATAGGCATTGGCCGACAGCCAAACTATATAGGTAGCCTCCCACGCCTTTTGAGCGTCAGATAGTGTTTGTTCGGTTGGGTTTGCTACAAGCAGTTTTAGTGAAGTCTCAAAGACCAAAACGCTACTTTCTAAGGCCGTAAAAGCAGGAAATATCAGATTGTCGTAATAGTTTTGGAGCATCACTTTTCTGTCAAAGTCGTCTTTTATGACGCTATCAGTAGGTTTGTCGCAGGCATTTAGTACAAACAAAATTGAGAAAAGAAGAATGTTTTTTTTCATGTTTCAAAAATTAAAATCAAGCGATTTATTACTTTCAGATACTAACAAAACAATATTTTATCTAACTTGTTCGGCAATCCAGTTTTTCTTAAAATCTTCCATATCAGTAGCCGTAAAGCCATAAATTGCTTGAACTTTGGTAGAAACCGATTGAATTTTGGCCAATATACTTGGGTCAGTTGTGTATTTATACATTTCTACTTTTCCAGCGTTTGTATTGGTCAATAGCAGCAATAATTCATCAATCTGGGCATCAGTAATTTTGCGTTGAGCTTGTGGCACAGCCTTGAAACCATGCAAAAACCCAACACCTTCGCCCAAGTCATGCAAACCGCCCGAAAGGGTTGTAGCAGGTGCATTGGTAGTCGAAAACTTGGTAATAGCAGTAAAATTATAATGAATCACCGTGGCAGCAAATGACCTCTCCCACTCCGACTTGATGACACCAAACGCTTCGTCTCTCTCGGCATTGTATTGAGTACCTGCAATAGTTGCGGCCTGTGCTTTTAGAAAGGCACTTTTTATTTTTGAGTACATACCATTGCCATCGTTTTTGTCTCTACGAGCCGCATACAATGCCCCAAAGGCATCGGGAGTGGTTGTTTTGGTAGCAGTGTTTGTAGCAGGAAATGCCAGAGACGCTCCATAAATAGCCAACAACTGATCGATTGTTTTGGGGGTAACAGTTTCAGACATAAGCGTTGTGGCGTAGTTGTAGAAAGCAGCCCCAAAAAGCCCCTTTTCAATTACTTGGAGAGTTTCCAGACCACCACTATTGAGCAATCTTGCCCCAAACACACCACCGGTACTATTTGGCTTTGCAGGGTCATAAACTTTGCCCGATGTGTTTATTAGTTCTTTGAACAACTCATTTTCTAATAAACCAACATAGTAGGCACCAGTGATACTTTTCAGGCTTGGTGTACCTTTGGTAAACAGGTCGGTGATTTTGACTGACGACAAAACAGTACCATTCTCCGCCGTTTTCATTTCGGTAGTTAAGTCTGCCAACTGTGTTCTGAGTGCTTTTTCAGAAACGGTGTTGGCATCATAGCTGGCCGAAACATAGCTTGTAGGTACAGTGAGTGGTGCTTTGATTTCTTCTTTTGTGCAGGCCGACAAGTACAGTAGAGCCGCAAGCGAGATAATTATTTTTTTCATTTTTATTGACTTTATTTAGACTTTATATAAATAACGGCACAAAGATATGGTTTGGATTTATTGATTGCAATATTTATTTAGAATAATTTTAAATAATGATTTATAAATCGAAAACAACATAAAAAACGAAGTTTAAAAAAGACTCTAAATAGTGAAAAGTAAAAGACAAAAAACGTAAAATGTTGTAATTGACTCCTGTTACGCAACTAAAAAATAACATCTTAGGGGTGGCCTGTTGGTAGTTAATATGGATAATTGAATAGTAAAGCCCCAGAGGGGCGGCCTGTTGGTAGTTTATTGGTAGTTGGCCAATAAATTTGTTTTTATTTAGAATAACTTTAAATAAGACTTGTTTCGTAAATATTTCATTCATAATTTTGCAACTGATACTAAAATTCACACACATAAATGTATTCAGACACCACATACAAACACGAACTCTACGCTACAGCAAAAGGTAGCGCCTGGCAATGTGATTTGACAGACAAAATATTTCTTGACTTTAAGGGCGGTGTGTTGGCTTTCAAAATCCAAGATTTCTTTTCGTTTTGTAGAAAAGTAAAAAATGTGGACATTCACGAAATGATATTTAACGTTTCGGACAGTTATGACTTTGAGGTCATTGATTCACCCCAAAATCAAATCTCGCTCAAACTTACCCTCTGCGATATTATCCAACTTCGAGAATTGATAGATGGTACCAAGTTTGCCATCGAAATGTACTCAATGCTTCACGAGGTTTTGGGTGAGTACGAAGTGGTATAACTTTATTTAGATTAAGTACAAATTTGTTTAGTTTTGATGCTCTCTGCAACTTTCTGATTCAATAACTGTTAATATTGTATCAAGATATTAAACAGAAAAATACAATGAAAGACTTACTAAGACTACGCACTTCGCTCAAAGAAGAAGTTGAGATACTGTTAAACGCCCAGTGCAAAATCGAAGCCGATGCTTCACAAAAATACTTAGCCATGGCTTCATGGCTCGACAGAAACGGGTTTGAAAAATCGGCTGGCTACCTGTACTCGCAAGCCGAAGAAGAAAGAGAGCATTTTTTGAAGATTTTTAAATACATCACCGAAGTAGGTGGAACGGCCATTACGCCAACAATAGGTGAAGTACCACAAGAATACCCCAACTTGAAGAGCATCTTTGAAGCTGCGCTCAACAGTGAAATAACGGTTACGACTGCCATCAACAAGGTAGTAGCCAAATGCCGTGAAGTAAACGACTACGCCACCGAAGAGTTTATGATGTGGTATGTAAAAGAGCAGCGCGAAGAAGAGAAAAATGCCCGCCGTGCCTTAGAACTATTTGACTTGATAGATGTAGATAGCGATACTGGCAAGTTTGAATTGGACAAGCAAATTGCGAAGATTGGACATTCAGAAGGGTAAAACTTATCTTTTCAAACAACAAGAAACCTTGTCAGCACTGAGCCAAGCCCAGATACTGACAAGGTTTCTTGTTTGTTATAAGCCAAAAATCCTAATTTAAGAAACACCACGAAGACCGGCCACTATTTGGTCAATATCACTGTAAGACGTTTCTGAATACCAGTCGTTTTGAGGCTGGACAGATACGATTGGGGCGTGTTTGCAGCGGTCGGTACATTCTATCTTAAATATCTCAACTTCATCTTTTAGCCCTTTGTCTTTGATAGATTCTTTCAGGTACTTTTTTATCTCTTTGTATTTGCCACATTTGCTACCTGCACATATAAAAATTGATTTTTCGGGAAATCCAGCCTTTTTCATAAACTTAAATTCGTTTTATTGTTACCCAAAATTACGAAAAAAAGCCAGTTGTTAGATTTTTTGTTGTCAAATGAGCCTATTAAGTTGTAAACTTAAACACTACTTCACGTAGTCTTTGACACTTTGCTACCGACGCACTCGTTACTAATTTAACTGACGGCCATTTGAAGTTCCTTTTTTTGTATTTTCATTACTTTCTTTCTCTTTCCAAACCAAATCAAAAAGCCAGAAATAGGCAATGTTGTGGCCAAAAGGCTTGCTAAGAAGTAGATTATTTTACTGCCAATACCCAAAGCAGGGATGCGACCTGTATGAAAATCGTAGTTTGACCGCATTACTTTGTCGTAATTATTGTAATTTTTGTACAAATCTTCTCGTAACAATTCTCCCGAGTGTTTATCAAAAAAGAGTGTATTCTGTTTTCTGACAATTGAATACGGATAGCGAAACAAAACTCTGATTGGCTGGTCATTTTTTTCAGAATTAGAGATAAACGTCTGCACCTCGCCTGAATATCGTTGTTTGGCTGCATAATAAACTGTTTCCATTGACACATCTACGGTACTATCTTTGGTAATATTTATGGGGGCTTTTATGTTGGCAATTGGCTCACCAACAGCTTTGCTAACTACCCATTTGGCTGAATCAAAGACCCAAAAAACACCTGTCAGAGCAACGATTAGCAAGACAAATAAACCATAAAATCCCAAAACGCTATGTAAATCCCAGTTGAGGCGTTTCCAGTTTTGGGTTTTCCATTTTATGGTAAAAGCCTGTTTCAAAAATTTGGCTTGCTTAGGAAGCCACAATACAAATCCAGAAAGACATAAAACAAAGAATATCAGCACGTTCCACCTTATAATTTGTTCGCCGACTTCACCCATTTTTAAACTTAAATGAATGTCAAGTATAAATTTAAAAACGTCGGTCTCTAAATCTCTAACTCCCAAAATATTGAGTGTATAAGGATTGATTGATATTGCTTTTTTGGATTTTGTATGATACAAATAAGCAGCATCAGCGTCTGACTTAAATCTAATTTGGGTGATTTTTTCTTTTGGAAATTGCTCCTTAATTTTTGCACTTATGGCCATCAAATTTTGTCGGTTGCCGACGTGATTTTTAACATAAAAATATTTGTGCTGAAAAATATCACGCGCCTCTTCTTCAAACACATACAAACAGCCCGTCAATGACACCACTACCACCACCAAGCCAGACACTAAACCAAGCCAAAGGTGAATTTGCCCGAATATTTGTTTGATTGTTTTCATTAAAAAGTATAAGCGATTGTGGCCAAAACACTCCGAGGTGCGCCAGGGAAAGCACGCAAATAGTCGTAGCCGCCTACCCAATGGGTTTTGTTGGCTATATTATTAAAATTGAGCTGCACCTGCATTTTTGAAACTCGGTAATAAATCCCTCCATTAAACAACTCATAGGCTGGAAACTCTCTCGGTGCTTGTCCAGCCGCTACGATTGACCCTAAGAAAGATGCTTGAAAATTTGCTCCAAAACCAAAACCTAATCCTGACAAAATTCCTCTGTTGATTACATATTTTGTCCAAACATTACCTTGATGTGTGGGAGCATTTGGTTTTTGTCGTCCAATTTCCGACTCTGTTTTGCTTGCCGTTATCTTTGCATCGTTGTAGGCATAGTTTACAATCAAGTTCCAGTTGGTAGCCAACTGCCCAATTACGTCTAATTCTATTCCTTTTGATATTTCTTCCCCGATTTGAGTTAGTTTATCAGGATTTTGAGTGTCGCCAGCGTTGTAGAGTGTGCCTGTTTGTTTGAGATTATAAGCCGTTAGGTTTATATTGAGTCTTTTATCCAACCATTCAGTCTTAAAGCCCCCTTCTATCAATGCACTATTCAATGGGTCGAATGGACCGCCTGCGTTAGGGTTATTTAGTCGGTTAGCGTCCTGTGGTTGGTAGCCTTTCACGTAAGTAGCATAGGCATTTATGTTATCGTTGATGCTGTAAACCAATCCCACTCTTGGAATAAAAGCTGTCTGGCTAATTTTCTTTTCAGTCTCGGTTTTGTAATTGATCAAGTCTGTAAAATAATCTTGACGGAAGCCCAGTAACATTTGTAATTTACCAAACTTGATTTGATCTTGCACATAAAAACCCTGAGTGCTAAAAAACGATTGAGGAAAAAGTCGAGTAGTAAAAAAATATTTGCTGACATCTCTAAGCGCATAAGGATCTGGATTTGCCAAGTCAATGTGAGCGGTATTTGGTACTGGATTGCCAGCGACATCGAGCAAATATCTTGACTTATTGGCAACTACATAAGTAGCGATAGTACCGTTGTTGGCAGCATTTCTATAACCACTCGCCACCAACTGCGAGCCGCCTGGGCGAAGCACCTGCTGCGCATAGTCATAGCCCACTACCAATTTGTTTTCGACTGAGCCTATTTTGAAATTATAGTTAAGGTAATTGACAAAATTGGCATTATTCCATACTCTTTTTCTAATAAACACCTGCATCTCCACCTGTGTCGGGAAGTTTGCCCCTATTCCGTCTTTGCCATAAGTATTGGCGGTGCGGTGTTCGAGCAGGTCTTCGTCAAAATTGGTGTACATATATGAACTCGTAAACGATAAATTATCAGTAAATTTATGATTGAGCGACATCGTTACGTTGTAGGTTTTTTCTTTCAAATAATCATTCATTACATTCAACGACTTACTTGTTGGCACACTGTAAAGGTCACCATTACCAAAAACAGCATGACCTCTGTCAAGTCGGGTATTGGCATTTTGATATACAAGGTCAAAATTAACCTTGGTTTTGTCGTTTGGTAAAAATGAAAAAGACGGCGCAAAAATCAAACTTTTGTCAAACTGTAAATCTCTGAACGATTCAGAATCTTCAAGCCCTAAATTGAGGCGATAAAGCAAAGTTTTTTGCTCGTTCATTGGGCCAGTAAAGTCGGCAGTAGTACGAAAAGTCCCAAAGCTGCCAACCGTTGAGTTAATTGACATTCGGCGTTCGTCCAACGGTTTTTTGGTTACTCTGTTTACCGTTCCCCCTGGCGATGAGTTGCCATACAGTGCCGATGCTGGCCCCTTCAATACCTCAACTTGCTCAATATGCGGAATAAGCAACTGTTTCCAAAAATTAGAAAATGAGCGCATACCGTTTACCAACATTGAGTAATTTTCTTGGCCACTCACACGATTCCCTCTGATGGTGAGGTCGTTATAGAATGATGCCTGATTTACGCCACTCATATTTTTTACAACTTCATTGAGCCTAAAAGCAGCTTGGTCGAGCATCAGCTCTTTGGTTACGTAACTTACCGATTGCGGCAAATCTTTGATTAAAGTTGCCGACTTTGAACCTATATAAGTCGCTTTGTTTTTATAATCAGTTTCTTTTCGGCCTGTTATCTCCACAGTTTGAAGTTCAGTAATGGCTTCGGCCAACACAATCTGAATAATATTGGTCTGATTGGCTACAATAGTTACAGGTATTGATTGGCTCGAAAACCCGACTGCGCTCACTTGTAGAGTATAACTGTCAGCTTCTAACGACAACGTAAATGCGCCCGTTTCATCGCTTCTACTACCCAACTTAGTTTTGAGTACTTCGATGGTTGCGCCCTGAATAGCTTTCTTTTGAGTATCAGTGATGTTACCTTGTAAAATACCTTTTTGGGCAAAACAATTAAAAGAAATAAGGAATGTAAGTAGCAAAAATTTCATGATTTATATTTATTTAGACTTTTTATAAATAACGACACAAAGGTATTATTTAGATTTTGTTTACCCAAATATTATTTAGAATAATTTTAAATAAAAAATATAGAAGCGTTTATCATCTTGCTTGTCAGACAGTTACCTATATTGAAATTCTGATAATAGTTATCATATCGCCCACATTGACCGTACCCTCAGATGTCGTAATTACGTTTTGGCCAAACAAAATTTTGTTGTTTTGTCGCCGATAAGTAGCCAGCGTTTTGAGTGGTTCTTTGCCAGTTTCAGCAGTTTGTAGGTCGATGGTCGTCATGGAGCAGCGAGCGCACAGTTTGACACCCAGAAAAGTTAAGTCGTTTATCGTAAACTCTTTCCAGTGGTCTTCATAGTGAGGTTGGCCACCAGTTACAACAAAATTAGGTCGAAATCGCAGTATTTCTACTGGGCTGTCGAGTTGGGCGTTGAGGTTGTCTAATGAACTTTGGCCAATTAACAAATAAGGAAAACCGTCTGCAAAACTTACATTGACATCAAAAGGTACATAGTTACGGTCGGCAACACGGGGCGAAGTGTCGGGCATAAAGACCAATTTAAAATGTCCATCTAATGCCGTAGAAAACCAGCTATTGCAGTTATCGCTCACGATGACGGCCTCCATGGTATCGTCCCAGACTGTAACAGTTACGATGTCGAGGGTTTGTGGTAAAAAAGGAACAGTCAAGCTACCCAACTCGGGCTTTGTTCGATGGCTGACCATCAAACTGTTTTCGTCAATTTTTACGTCTATCAAGGCCATTTCTGGTTTTTCTCGTTGGCTCACAAAATTATTGTTTTGATCAACAACCAACCAACGGCGGTCGTGTCGCAAGCCTCGTTCCTGCACTTCGGCAGTCTGAACACTAACACCAGCCAAAGATTTGACTGGATAAATATATATTTTAGAAAGAATAAGTGAGGAGTTCATGCAGGATTTTTTTTGGTAAAAATAACATAAAATACAATTTGTCGTACTTTTATTATCTTTGTGATTATAAAAAGTTCGTAAACAGAAACTACATCATAATTTCAGACCATGCGCCAAATTTTGATTTTATTATTGCTCATACCGACCTTACTATTTGGTCAGTATCGAAGATTTGCCAAAAAAAAGACTAAAAAAACATTTAAAGCAACCAAAATCATAATTCAGCCAAGACGACTAAAGGTAGCTAAAACCTTGGAGCAGCCCAAATTGGTGGTGGGTATTGTGGTAGATCAAATGCGGTATGACTATTGGTACAGGTATTTTGACAAATATTCGGAAGGCGGTTTTAAACGGTTATTAAGAGATGGTTTTAATTGCCGCAACCACCACTATCATTATGCCATGACTGTTACGGCGGCTGGCCATGCGGCAGTTTATACAGGGTCGATTCCGGCCATCAGTGGCATGATTGGCAACGAATGGTTTGACCAAAAACTGGGCGAATCGGTCTATTGTGTGGACGACAGCACCGTGCATACAGTTGGTAGTACCAACAACAAGGCAGGCAAAATGTCGCCTCGAAATTTATTGGTTTCGACCATTACTGACCAGTTGCGGATTAGTACCAATTTTCGGTCAAAGGTAGTAGGTGTGGCTATCAAAGACCGAGGTTCTATCTTGCCAGCAGGCCACACGGCCAACGCCGCTTATTGGTTTGACAGCAAAACAGGAAACTGGATTACGAGCGACTATTACATGAAAGACCTACCCAACTGGGTCAAAAACTACAATGCCCGCAAACGTCCGTCTGAACTCATGCAACTGGGCTGGAAACCCCTACTCCCACTCGACCAATATACCGAAAGTACTGCCGACAACAAACCTTATGAGTCGAAATTGGTAGGTACAACTTCGCCCACACTACCGCAAGACTTGGCTGGGCTATCGGGCGATGCCTATGGTATTTTGGCTACTACTCCACACGGCAACACCATCACAAAAGAAATGGCCTTGGAAGCACTTAAAAATGAAGACTTAGGCAAGGGTTCGGCTACCGATTTTTTGGCAGTAAGTTTCTCTACACCCGACTATGTGGGCCACGCTTTTGGACCAAACTCTGTTGAAGAACAAGATACTTTTTTGAAACTCGACCAAGATATTGCCGAAATGTTAAATGCTTTTGATGAACAAGTTGGCAAAAATAATTATTTAGTGTTTTTATCAGCAGATCATGGTGTGATGGACATACCTGGATTTTGGAAAGAACACAAACTACCAGCGGGTATTTTGGACGTAGCAAAGATGAGTAGCAATCTAAAAGAAAAACTTAAAACAACATTTGGTGAGGGTGAATATGTGCGAAGCACCGACAATTATCAGTTTTACTTAAACCATCAGACTTTGAGCGACAAAAAAATTAGTATCGAAGACGTTACGAAAATTGCCAGACAACTATTTTTATCAACAAACGGCGTGGCCGATATCATTAACTTAAACGACTTGGGTAGAGCCAATATGAACGATTATTTGCTGACACTCTATAAAAACGGCACACACGCCAAGCGCAGTGGCGACATACAAATCGTAACTGAGCCTGGCTGGTTTGCAGGACGGCTCACAGGCACCACCCACGGCGCACCTTACAACTACGACACACACGTTCCACTTTTATTTTATGGTTGGGGAATACAAAAAGGCGAAACCTTTGAGCGCACATCCGTAGCCGACACCGCTCCAACTGTGGCCGCTATGCTCAAAATATTAGAACCCAGCGGTAACGTTGGCAAAGTGATTGAGGCCGTAATGAAAAAGCCATAAAATGCGCTACTTTATTATTTACAAACCCTTTAATACACTTTCGCAGTTCTCGAAAGAAGGAACGCATGCAACTTTCGCTGACTTAAATTTTGATTTCCCCAAAGATGTGTACCCAGTTGGGCGGCTCGATGCCGATAGCGAAGGACTTTTGATTTTGACCAACGACACAGCACTTAATCACCGATTGCTAAACCCTAAATTCAAGCATAACCGAACGTATTGGGTGCAAGTTGATGGCCAAATTACACCAGAAGCTCTGCAAGCGTTGAGTAAAGGAGTGGTGATTTCGATTGACGGTAAAAAGCACCAGACACTACCCGCCCAAGCCAAATTGCTTGCGACCGAACCCACTTTGCCAGAGCGAAACCCACCCATAAGATTCCGAAAAAATATACCTACCTCATGGCTCTCACTCACCTTGCACGAAGGCAAAAACCGACAAGTACGGCGTATGACCGCCGCCGTGGGTTTTCCAACGCTTAGGCTCGTCCGTTGGGCTATTGAGAGTGTGCTACTGGCCGATATGCAAGTGGGGGAAGTGCGAGAAGTAGATAAAAAATGGTTGTTTGATAAATTGAAAATTGATTAGAATATCTACCCGTTTATGATACAACACAAAATACTATTCTTGATTTTTGGTTAAGAAAAGGTGATGACACTTTTATCGAAATGAAAACAAAGATTCTTGTGTCTCAAAATATCCATACCTAATACCCCAGAGTAGTTGGACAGAATACCATTAGCAATAAAATCAATGATTTGAACAATGTGATTATTGAATTTTGTACCAAAAACCTCAATTGAGTCAATTTTAAAAACATCAGCAAACATTCGACCGTTGGCAGTTTCAACTTCAACTTGTCCTATACTTTCTTTGAGGCTAATTTGCTCAATATACAAAATATTTTTATCCAGATAGGTATCAGAAGAACCTGTATCTAACAAAAAAGCAATATACTTACATTATTGATTTCGACATGAACAACTATCAAACTGTCATCGTCGAGCCACTCAAAAGGATAGGTTGTGGTTTTCAAAGTGTTTTTGTTATGGTTCTCAATAAACCAATATGAGAGTTTGATTTGGGTTGTCCAGTAAATGATAGAGTAAATTTGCTAAATCCTTCACGCCGTTCACCGCCTTCGATACTCGCTACACGCTTGTCTGAGTGGTGTGCCAAAACAATACCCTTTATTATTTTCATACCGTCGAATATTGGATTACCAATAACCACCCATTCGTCAGGATATTGGTTTTTGATGTCTTCCCAAAGCGATATATTGCCAGCAACAATTTCCATAATTGAATTGTTTTTGTTCTTACAAAGTTAATTATTTTTTAAAATTCACAGCACTTTTTTTAACTTTTCATCAACTTTGTTAGTCTATACAACCACGTATTATCACTAATAAACAAAATACAAGTATAAAAGCTGACATAAAACATTTAATTGCCTAATAAACAAATTCTTACATGACAGTTTCTAAAATATCAAATAAATTGCCATACTGTGCTGTCGGGTGTTTCCGCCTGACAGTTCAATAACAATAGCCTCAAAATTTGATTTTCTACAAATATTCACAATCTTTGCACACAAACCAAAATAACCAACTTATAGAAAAAAATAGACGTACATAAATAATATTAGCGTTGCTAACAGTTTCTCTCCATTCGCAAAATTCCACAAATTAAAGCACAAGGAGGAACAGTTAAGGCGGGCGCACCCTTTGGGTGTGTCCTCTTGCTGTTTTCTTACAGTTGTGTTTAGGGCGTGGAATCCCTGCGAATGGCTGAAAAGAATAAGCAGAGGTTCACACTCTTTTTTTTGCCCTACGCCACCTCGGGGAGTAAACCTTTATTCTTCGATACCATGTCAAAAACAGCCAATGAGCGCACTTTTCAAGGCGAACTCTACCGCATCATTCATACCATTCTTTCAGCCAATCCCGATAACCAATTTGAGAAAGTATTACAAGAAACCCAAGTAGGGACGGGCGGCAAAAGTCGCTTTTCAGACGGTGTTCTAATTTCTAAAACTGATGTATCAAAAAATGTATTCATCGAACTCAAAAATACATCTTGGGACGCTACCGATGAAGTGCTGATAATGGACGCCGCTCAAAAAGCATTTGGCAAAGGGGTTGAATATTTTGTTACAGGCACACCCCGCCAGTTGGTTATCTTCAAAACATTCATTGCCAATACAAGCGTTACCGACCGCAAACTCAAAATCTACAACCTCAGCAACATCAAACATGATGACGATGTGCTTTTGTCCACCTACGAAAAAACGATTTCTCAGCCGCTCAAAAACTTTCTAACTGACTTGTCGGCATTGGTGCATGGTGTCAAAAAAATACATTGGGACAGCATAGACCGCTATTTTGTCAATAAACTATCTGCCTATATTCTGGAGGCTTCGGCCTATATGCTCAACCCAATGTACGAGCGCATTAGTGCCGATGCCGACCTACGCAAAAGCCTGCGTGAGTACGTGACCGAACAAGATATTTTTAATGTATCAATCAGTTTTAACGTTGATGATGTCTATAATTTATGCCAACTATCCAACTACTTGCTATATCTCAAAGTGATGTTTTACAGCCATTTACAACGAGATGTGCCGAAGTTAAACCTCAAAATTTTAGAAATTCCGTTAGATAAAACCCTTTTGAATCGCACCCTCAGAGAGCGATTTGACGATGTGCTGAAGCATGATTTTGAACTCATTTTTTCGGAAACCATTTTAGATAGCTTTGAATTTGAAGACAGCCATTTACCGGAATTCAAACGCAATGTAGAGGAAATTGGAAAGTTAGATTTCAAAGACCTCAATACCGATATTGTTGGGGCCATTTACAATACGCTTATTGACAACCAAGAGCAGCACGACAGAGGGCAGCACTTTACGAATACGCATGAGGTGGACATTGTAAACGCTTTTTGTATTGGTCCAGACACGCAATATGTGATAGACACCTCGGTAGGTGCAGGTACTTTTTTGGTAAGAGCCTATTATTTTTTGAAACAATATGCCCAACAAAACAACCAAGATATAAGCCACGAAACCCTGTTAGAGCGTTTGTGGGGCGTTGAAATTGCTGCCTTCCCTTCGTTTTTGGCTACCATGAATCTGTGTTTGCAAGATGTAAGTGTTTTTGACAATTACCCAAAAATCATACACGAGGATTTTTCGGACGTAACCAAGTCATTTACTTATCATGGCTTTCATCTCAGCAAAACAAAAGGCTTGAAAGTGTCTAATATTTCGGGCAAAAAAGCAGATGTAGCCATGCCCCTGTTCGATGCTTGTGTGGGTAATCCGCCTTATATTCGGCAAGAGTTGATTCAAGAAAAAGCAAAATGGAATCGGTTGGCGTTGGGTGAGCATGGCATCAAAAAAATCAACCAACAGTCCGACCTCTTTGTGTATTACCTCATGCACACCGTCAGTTTTTTGAAAGATGGCGGGCGATTGGGCTATGTCATTTCGAGTAGCTGGCTTGATGTGGCCTTTGGCCGTGATTTACAAGAGTTTATGCTCAAAAACTTTAAAATTATTGCCATTATTGACAATCAAGCTATCCGTAGTTTTGAAACCGCATTGGTCAATACTGTAATCTTGATTATCGAAAAATGTAGTAATCGAGCTGAAAGAGAACAAAATACCGTGCGTTTTGTACGAGTAAACGACGACTACCCAAAACTCATCGGGCGTGCCTCGGACGATAAGAGATTGGAACGGTTACAGACACTAAAAACCCAAATAGAACAATACCAGCCCAACCAAGCCCCTGCCGAAGCCTTGTTTATTACCAACCTATTGCAACACGACTTAGAAGCCGAATCTACTTTTGAAGGCAAATACGGAAACGGCCATTGGGGGGCAAAATACCTGCGCTCACCCCAAATTTACCAAACACTACTGACAAAAGGCAAAGGCAAATTTACGTTTTTGAAAAATATGTGTGAAGTGAAACGTGGATTTACAACAGGTGTAAATGACTTTTTTTATCTGACAGACCATACGCATTTGGCCAAAAGCATGACCGATGAGCTGTATTGGCTACAATTTGGCAGACACAAAGTACAAGACCATAAAACTTGGGAAAAACACGGCTGGTATTATTCTGAACTAACAAAACAGCATCATGTCATCGAGCAGTTTTATGTGATGCCCATTTTTAAATCGCAACGAGAGGCCGAAAATTTAGAAGTTTCGAAAAGCAAATTGCAATTGGTAGTATTGATGTGTGCTGCCGAAAAAGGCTTGCTACACAAAACCAAAGCCAAGGTTTTGGACTATATCAACGAAGCTGAAAAGCAAGGCGTACATTTGGGCGAAAGCGTACAATCAAGACATAATTGGTACGATTTGTCAAGTTCGGCAGTAGTAGGCGATTTTATTTTTCCGTCAAAAATAGGTGAGCGGTATCGCTTAATTGATAACCGAAATACGTCGGTTTATTGCGACAAAGTAAACTATGCCATTACAGTAAACGACGAATACAAAACAGATAAAGATTTGATTTTCTTTTTGATGAATAGTATTTGTTTCAGGTTCTTGCTTGATTTGTTTTCAAGACAAATGGCCACCAAAGTAAGCGATGTTGATGTAAACGTGGTAGAGCATACATTGATTCCGATTCCTACATCGTACACTGATTCAGAGAAAGCCACAATACTCAAAGTAGGGCAATCATTAAGAAATCGAGAACAGTTGCCTATTCAAGACGAAATACGGCAAAAAGACAGACAAGAATTAGAGAAGAGTATTTTGTTGCCACTTGGTTTTGATGAATTAGAAATCAATGAGTTACTATTTCAGACAGCAAAATATGTTCAAAATCGGAAAGAAAAATCAGAATCTGTCATTACAACCAAAGTGAAAGGTAAACTCAATTATGACGATTCGTTAAAATTTGTGCGAGAGCGTTTTCCAGAAGTGCGTAGTTTGATGGAGCAACTGAACGGCTTACAAACGCAAAATTTTGTAGTACCCGATTGGAAAGCCAAGTTTCCAAAGCATGAAACTGGCGGCTTAGGTAATTTATTTCAGTCATACAAAGTCTATTTCAAGCAAGGCAATACGCAAAAAGAACTGAACTTTACGAACCAGCCCCAGCTTTGGCTTTTTGAATGGCTCTACAATGCCATAGACCTCAAAAGTCGAGAAATTTACCTGCCAACAGAGACAAAAGACTGTATCGAAATATTGGAAGGACTGAAAGATGATTTTGATTCTAATTTTGTTTTAATCAGAAATCTACTAAAATCTAACCGTAGTACTGCCAACCCTTTGAATATTTATCGGGATTTATTGGGTCTGTGATAATTCTTATTTGGCCACCGCCAAGACTCAATCACAACAAACAAATGGCTTTGTTGTACTATCGGTTGTTTCCACCCGATAGCGAAAAATCACTTTCCAAGCAAATAAACCCCAAACTGCCGATCTAAATAAACCTGTCGATAGTTGCTAATTTGAAGTACCTTTTTGGCAGGATAATAATCTGCATTGTTGTTC
>JAYVJH010000023.1:0-3960 GCA_043769455.1 Runella sp.
GCAATTCGAGCCGTTACCGACATATTTGGCCATTCGCCACGCCCGTTTGCATAGGCGGCCTCAGCCGATGCCAATGCTTCGAGGGCTTCGGTTTCGGTAGCAATCGGATAGCTGCCTATGACCTTGCGTTGAGGTACATCGCCCGACCTGTCGATAATTGGTGATAGCACATCGTGCGTTTCGCCTTTCCATTCACGCATTTGGCCATCAATAAGGTAATGCCGCTGGTGGAGTGGCTCAATCTGAAACTGGGCTGGAATGTCGGTAAGTAACGGAAAAGTCTGTAAATGTTCGTTTGTCATTTTATTTTAAAGGAGAGGTATTTAGTTGTAAAAATGTCCCGTAAAACTACGAAAGATTAAGCCAAAAAACAACGTATTGAGATGGCAGTAAAGTTAGGTTAGTAAACTGTTTATTTGTTTTTTGTAAATCTAAAAATATATCTTTTGCTTTGTTACCTTGTTATAACTCAATCTTACCTGTTTTGTTTTTACTAAAACAGTATGTAGATTTGTAAAACAGTGCAAATCGTCAAAACTATGGGATATAGTAATTTTAAAAAAATAAAAACGGTAACGAGTAAATTTGGGCTTGATGCTCAAAATGTGTCATTGTTTGAGGATATAACTCTCTGTGAACCAAGTAATTGGCTAACAGATACGCTCAAAAAATCTAAATTAGGGCCGTTGACTAATGAAAAAACAAAGTCGGAGCGTATTATTTCACCCATATTGTTAGAAATAGCCGAATCGTACCAAAATGAGATAACGCTTTTTTCGGGCGAAGAGTTAGATGTAGATGCTCTAAAAGACCTTTCAGGTGCTTGCGATTTTTTCTTTGTCTTGCACCCACGCAAACCGTATATCGAATCGCCAATTATTTCGTTAGTCGAGTCCAAAAACGAAGACATGGAGTATGGGCGAGCGCAATGTGCCGCGCAGTTGTATGGTGCAAAGCTGTATAATGAAGCCGAGGGTAAAAATATCCCCGTCTTGTATGGCTGCGCCACAGACGGCGTAGAGTGGCAGTTTATTTGCTTCAAAGACAATGTTTTTTATTTAGACAACAAAATATATACCGACATAAGAGAAATTTTGGGTGTGTGGCACACCATCGTTCAGTTTTATCTAAAACCGATAGCAATCTGAATACCAGCACCGATTTGAAAGAAGTATGAAAACAGACTTGAAAAATAAATTTACCCAACTCGCCAGCAATTTTGAAGGCGAGTTGTTTTTTGACCAATCGTCATACCAGCACGATACCATGCGGCTCGTTTATGCTACCGATGCCTCGGTGTATCAAGAAAAACCTGTGGCTGTGGCCATTCCCAAAAACGTAGCCGACCTCCAAAAACTCATTGACTTTGCCAACCAGACCGACATCACGCTCATTACTCGTGCCGCTGGTACGTCGTTGGCTGGTCAAGTGGTAGGTAGCGGCTTGGTGGTTGATATTTCCAAACATTTTACCCAAATTATAGAAGTAAATCAGGCCGAAAAATGGGTTCGAGTGCAGCCTGGCGTTATCAGAAATGACCTAAATGCCTATCTTAAACCTTACGGGCTGCTTTTTGGGCCAGAAACATCAACCGCCAGTCGAGCCATGATTGGTGGTATGATTGGTAATAATTCTTGTGGGTTACATTCAATCGTTTGGGGCGATGTACGTTCTAATTTATTGGAAATCAAGGCGTTGTTGAGCGATGGAAGCGAAGTTGTTTTCAGCCCCCTAACCCCCAGTGGGGGGATTACTATTTCTTCATCGAAAAGTATTCCATCAAGCGAAGAGTTGGACGGTTCGCAGTGCGATTTTAAATCTAAAATTTATCAAAGTATTAGCAAATTACTCCAAAACCCCGATAATCAATCTGAAATTCGTTGTCATTTTCCCAAAAAAGAAATAACGAGGCGCAACACAGGCTACGCCCTTGATGCACTGTTGGAGTCGCCCTCACTGAATCTATGCCAACTTATTGCTGGCTCTGAGGGTACGTTGTGTATTGTTACCGAAGCCAAACTCAAACTCATAGACCTGCCACCACCCGAAGTAGCACTCGTCAATGTGCATTGCGGCACGATGCGAGAATCGCTAATGGCCAATTTGGTGGCTCTCAAACACAACTGCTACGCTTCTGAGCTAATGGACGATGTCGTGCTATCGTTTACCGATGGCAACGTTGAGCAAACCAAAAATAGGACATTTGTAGAGGGTAATCCGAAGACTATTTTGATGATTGAGTTTTTTGCTGACACTTCCGATATTTTAAAACAAATTACCGACCGATTTATTGCCGACTTACAAAGCCAGAATCTGGGCTACGCTTATCCTATTCTACGAAATGAAGAAACGACAAAGGCTTGGGAACTACGAAAAAGTGCGCTGGGGTTACTTTCCAATCAAAAAGGGGATTTTCAGCCAGCCAATTTGATTGAAGATTGTGCCGTATCGCCCGAAGATTTGCCAGATTATATTGACGAAATCGAGGCATTGCTACAAAGCTACAACCTCAACTATTCGATTACGGCTCATGCTGGGGCAGGAGAGCTACACGTGATTCCGATTATGAACCTTCGTACAAGTGAGGGTAGGGTTTTGTTTAGGCAAATATTGGCAGAAACCGCCGTCATCGTCAAAAAATACAAAGGTTCGCTCTCGGGTGAGCATGGCGACGGGCGGTTGCGTGGCGAGTTTTTACCGTTTATGGTTGGCAATCGAAACTATGAATTGTTTAAGGAAGTCAAAGCGATTTTTGACCCAAAGGGTATTTTCAATCGAGGTAAAATTACGGATACGCCACCGATGAACGAATTTTTGAGGGTAGAAGCTGACCAAATTACGCCACAAATCAGTACTATTTTTGATTTTACAGCCCAAGAAGGAATTTTGAGATTGGCCGAAAAGTGTTCGGGTTCGGGCGATTGTCGCAAAACAGAAATCACGGGCGGCACGATGTGTCCGAGTTATATGGCTACTCGTCAAGAAAAAGACAGCACCCGTGCCAGAGCCAACATTTTGAGGCATTATTATACGGCCCACGCCCCCCAGCCCCCAGAAGGGGGAGTCGTTTTCTCCCCCTTCTGGGGGCTGGGGGGCGTGGGCGGCAGGGACGGCAGTGGTGTTAAAAATATTCTTGACTTGTGTCTGTCGTGCAAGGGTTGTAAGGCTGAATGTCCGTCGAGTGTTGATGTGGGTAAGATGAAAGCTGAGTTTATGCAAAGTTATTATGACCAAAACGGTGTGCCACTCAGAACGAAGTTAATCGGTAATTATAGCAAAATGATGCGGCTGGCTTCGGTTGCGCCTTGGGCTTATAATTTTGTTTTCAGAAATGCCCCATTGCGAAGACTTGCCAACAAACTTGTAGGGTTTCACCCAGACAGAACTATGCCGCTGATTGACCCCTTTGCCCCCAAAGAAGGAAATCAATCAAAAAAACCCTCCTTTGGCGGCAAGGGGGCTGTCTTTTTGTTTCTTGACGAATTTACTAAATATAACGATGGTGATATTGCCCATAAGTTAGTATTGTTACTTCAACGTCTTGATTATGAAATAATTGTACTGAAACATAGCGAGTCTGGTCGTGCTTATTTGTCGAAAGGAATGGTGCGAGATGCTCAGAAGATTGCGATTGAAAATGTACTAAAATTGAAAGACCTAATAACCGACTACACCCCGTTGATTGGTATTGAGCCATCGGCTATTTTGACATTTAGGGACGAATATATTGACTTAGTACCGCCCGAACTCAAAGAAGATGCTCGGCAAATTGCCAAAAATTGTTTTTTGTTTGAAGAATGGTTTGCCAGAGAAATTGACCGAAAAAATATTAAGAAAACGCAATTTACAGACCAAAAACGGCTCATTAAACTACACGGCCATTGCCACCAAAAAGCGTTGTCGAGCCTGACACCGAGCAAAAAAGCATTGTCGTTGCCTGCCAATTATGAAGTACAACTC
>JAYVJH010000024.1:0-3611 GCA_043769455.1 Runella sp.
TGTATTTATACTCAAAAAACTCAAAGACCTAATCACCAACAGATAACCAAAACCTACAATGAAATACAAAAAATTGTTTTTTTTACTTTTCACTTTTCACTTTTTGTTTTTCACTGTTTCGGCGCAAGTCAAGCCGCTGACATCGAGTGAGATATTACTCAACCTCAAAAAACTAAACGTCGTTGGAACGGTACTGCACGTAGCCGCACACCCCGACGACGAAAACACGCTGCTACTCTCGCACCTGTCCAAAGAACGACTTGTACGCACTGGCTATTTGTCAATGACCCGTGGTGATGGCGGCCAAAACCTCATTGGTGCGGAGCAGGGCGAGTATGTGGGCGTAATCAGAACGCAAGAACTCATGGCGGCTCGGCGCATAGACGGGGCAGAGCAAATGTTTAGTAGGGCTTATGATTTTGGCTTTTCTAAAACCCGTGAAGAGACAATCGACTTTTGGGGCAAAGACCAGATACTGGCCGATGTCGTTTATATTATTCGCAAATACCAGCCCGATGTGGTCATCACACGTTTCCCGCCCGATGCCCGTGCAGGTCATGGCCATCACAATAGTTCAGCGTTTTTGGCCGAAGAAGCCTTTAAGATTTGTAACGACCCAACGAAATTTCCTGAACAACTCAAATATGTAAAAGTATGGCAACCCAAGCGGCTGGTCTGGAATACTTTTGCGCCTGGGTTTCAGAACCAAAAACCGACCGACAAAGGAGCGTTTATTCCAATAGAAATCAGCGGATATAATCCGTACTTGGGTAAATCTTATACCGAAATAGCAGCCGAAAGCCGTAGCCAACATAAGAGCCAAGGCTTTGGAGGCTCGGCCAATCGCAACATCAGAATCGACTATTTGTTCCATAAAGAAGGGGTACAGGCCACCAAAGATGTGTTCGATGGTGTAGATTTGAGTTGGAATCGAGTAAAAGGCAGTCAGCAAGTTGCTCAGTTTATCGACCAAGCGATTCGGAACTATAACGTCAATTTTCCAGCATCTTCTGTACCTGTTTTGGTTCGTATTTATCAAGAATTAAATAAATTAGACCAAGAAAACAATTACGTCAAAATCAAAAAAGGCGAAGTCGAAACACTCATTCAGAACTGTTTGGGGCTATGGATAGAAACCAATCCAACCGAGGGCATGACCGTAGCAGGCGAACAAATAGACGTAAGAATGAATATTGTTAAGCGAGCTGATTATCCTGTAAAATTGACTCGAATTCAGTTTTTGGGGGCAAAGTTAGACTCGACATTTACGACTGACTTGAAATTGAATGAACAAATAACGCTCAACCTCAACACCAAAACCAATAGCAACGTACCAACAACTCAACCCTACTGGCTCGAAAAGCCCTTGAAAGCCCGCACGTTTGATATCGAAGACCAAACCAAAATTGGCCTACCTGAAAACATACCAACGCTGCAAACTAATTTTAGTTTTTTGATTGACGGTCAGATATTTACCTTTGCCAAATCTTGGATTTATAAGGCCGTTGATCCCGTTGATGGCGAAAGTTACCAGCCTTTTGAAGTTCGCCCCGAAGCAACGGCCAATATTAGCGAAAAAGTCTATGCTTTTGCCGACAATAAGCCCAAAGAGGTAGAGGTCGTTGTCAAAGGCAATAAGGCCAATGTAAAGGGAAGCGTAGAACTGTGCCACCCAGATTCATGGAAAGTATCGCCCGATAAAGTGGCTTTTGAACTAAAAAATAAAGGCGATGAGCAGCATTTTAAGTTTATGCTCACACCACCCAATACCAATGAAGACGGCAAGATTAGCCCTATCGTCAAGACTGCAAACGGCGACTACACTCGGGCCCTCAAAATAGTTGAATATAAGCACATACCGACCCAGACGTTGTTTCCACTTTCGGAGGCGGCAGTTACTAAATTGGACGTAAAAAACAAAGCCCGAAACATTGGCTACATAGCAGGTGCAGGCGACGAGGTACCAGCAGCTTTGCGCCAAATGGGCTGCCAAGTAACGATGCTCGACGAAGCCGAACTCAACAAAGACCTCACAAAATTCGATGCTATCGTGGTCGGAATCAGGGCTTATAATACCGAAGACCGCATTGCGTTTTTTCAGGAAAAACTTATGGAATATGTCAAAGCGGGTGGTACGATGGTAGTGCAGTATGCTACTGCGGGTGGGTTTAGTAATAATGGCTTGAAAGTCAAAGAAGTAGGGCCATATCCGTTTAAGATTGGTCGTGAGCGTGTTACCGAAGAAAATGCCACGATGACGTTTTTGCAGCCCAATCACCCACTTTTGAATAGTCCAAACAAAATAACACAAAAAGATTTTGATGGCTGGATTCAAGAACGAGGCATATATTTTGCCCAAGAATGGGACAAAGTCTATGTGCCAATATTTAGTAGCCACGACACCAACGAAGCTGAAAAACAGGGTAGCCTGATTTATTGCCAGTACGGCAAAGGGCATTTTATTTATACAGGATTGGTATTTTTTAGAGAACTACCAGCAGGTGTTTCGGGAGCATATCGACTATTTGCCAATATGATTTCGGTCGGGAAGTGATGATAAATTTGAAAGCTGAGTTGTTGTTTATTTGAAGATTTTGACTTACCTTTCGGTACATTGTCGGATTAAGTGCCACCAAAACCCAACAGCTACAATCGGTGGTGAGTACAAGCACAGGCCAAAGTTACATCTGTGGTATTTGATTATGCCAAAAAAATATGGCTCAACGAGCTAGACTCTGGCCGATTGAAAACCAGAGGAACGATGCCCGAAAAATATGAACCAGCCGAGTGGGGTGGCTCGCCACAAGACTCATGCTCGTTACTATATTTCGGGCGATGCGATGGCTATGGCCAACCAAGAAATGAGCAAACTTCTACTTTTTGTTGGTCTTTGGCAAGTATCAATATGTCGGCATCGAGTGTCATACGAGCGGGCATATAGTGGTGTGTAGCCAGTCCGCCTACGACATGGGGTTAATAATTAAAAAAATGCTGTTTGAGGTCTGCCAATCGTTTTTCACCTAATTCTGTACCATAATAATCTTCAATAATCAAGTATTTCAACTCTTTATCGGTGCAGTTGGGATTTGCTTTTTTGATGCGATTGACGGCCAAGAGCCTACTCTGGCGCATCATTGCATCAGTGAGCTGCAGACGTTGAGCTACTGACTTGCTCATCACTATCTCAAATTGTTTTTTGGCAATAAAATCAGGTGTATCGGTCATAGTGTTAATTGATAAGTGTTCAGTTTCAAATCTCTAATCCATTGTTTGATGTAGCCAATGTCAAGGTTGGGGTTGTTCAAAATCTGTAAAACATCTGCTATTTGACGGTCGCTGTATAGGTCTTGAATCCATCTAATTTTACTGATAATCAAGTCTTCGGCTGTGATTACCCAAACAGGCGTTCCAAAATTTTCAACATCGCACACTCTGCGTCCAAACGCTGTACGAGCATATTCGGTTTCGGGACGCACGATAAAATCAATCTTGAAGCCAGTTTCATAGTCTATAATACTGAAAACTCTACAGATTTCTTAAATGGCAAAAAACGGTGTAAATTTACCTTCAAAAAAGAACACAATGGATAACTTACAAAGCTATTTCACAAA